>JBIKTP010000100.1:0-7406 GCA_044348035.1 Burkholderiaceae bacterium | reverse complement strand
GCCAGCTTCTGCTGGGACAGCTGCTGGGCGATCTGCGGCTTGACTTCCTCGAACTTCGGCAACTGCGTCTCACGCACGTCTTCCAGGCGGATGATGTGGAAACCGAACTGCGACTTGACCGGCGCCTCGGTGGTCTTGCCCTTCTCGAGGGCGACCATGGCTTCCGAGAATTCCTTGACGTAGCTGCCGGCAGGAGCCCAGTCGAGCTGACCACCATTGGCACCGGAGCCGGGGTCCTTGGAGGATTTCTTGGCTATGGCGTCGAATTTGCCGCCCTTCTTGAGGCTGGCGATGATGGCTTTGGCCTCGGCTTCCTTTTCCACCAGGATGTGGCTGGCCTTGTATTCCTTGCCGCTGTTGGCGGCCGCGAACTTGTCGTACTCGGCCTTGGCATCGGCGTCGGTCACCGGGTTCTGTTTCTGGAATTCGGCAAACAGCTCGCGGATCAGCAGGGTCTGGCGGGCCAGCTCCATCTGGACGCGGAAGTCGTCCGTGACGTCCAGACCGCGTTTCTGGGCTTCCTGCATGAAGATCTCGCGCATGATGACTTCTTCACGCAGCTGTCCCTGCATCTCGGGGGTGACCGGCCGGCCGGACTTGGCGACCTGCTGCGCCAGGGCATCGGCGCGTGCGGTGGGTACGGCCTTGCCGTTGACGATGGCGATGTTCTGGGCGATTGCCGGCATCGCAGCCAGGGTGGCAATTGCGGCGGCGACCAGGGTGGCGGTCAGGGACTTCTTCATGGTTTCTCTCTTGGGTTGGTCAGTCTGGATCGGGCGGGGCGTCGGGCCGGGGCCGCGCGCCTCACAGCGGTTCGATCGCGAGGGCGTGAAGCCCCGCGTCGATGTAATCCTGCAGCGCATCATACACAAGGCGATGCCGCTGGACACGGCTAAGCCCTTCGAACATCGGGGTGGCGATCCGCACCCGGAAATGGGTGCCCAAACCGGTGCCGTTGGCGCCGACATGCCCGGCATGGTCGGCACTTTCGTCGATCACCTGCAATTTCGACGGGCGCAGCCGCTCGCGCAGGCGCGCCTCCAGGGCCGTTGCGGTCGGGACCAAGGTCATGACTTGGCCTTGTCATCGTCGCCCTTGAGATGCGGCGCGATGTAGAACCCCTGACCGACCAGGAAGGCGACCGGGAACACATACCCCCAGAGCTTGAAGTCCACCCAGGCCTCGGTGCTGAAAAACACGGCGACATAGGCGTTGATCAGGGCCATGAACACGCAGTAGGCGATCCAGGCGACGTTCAGCCGCATCCAGACCCGGTCGGGCAACTCGAGCTGGGAGCCCAGCATGAGCTTCAGGAAGCTTTTCTTGAAGGTCCAGACGGCCACCGCCAGGCCGATGGCGATCGCGGCATACAGCACGGTGGGTTTCCACTTGATGAAGCGTTCGTCATGCAGGTAGAGCGTCAGCGCACCGAAGGCCAGGATCATGACCAGCGTGGCCTTCTGCATGGTGGCGATCTTGCGGTCGATGGCGTAGATGATGGCCGTCTGCACCACCGTGGCGGCCATCAGCACGGCCGTGGCCACATAGATGTCGTGCAGCTTGTAGGCGCCGAAGAACAGCACGATCGGCAGGAAGTCGAGCAGGAGTCTCATGCGGGCTTGAAATCCAGGGAAGCCGAGTTCATGCAGTAACGCAGGCCGGTGGGCGCCGGGCCGTCGGGGAACACATGGCCGAGGTGGGCACCGCAGTCGGCGCAGTGGACCTCGGTGCGCTTCATCCACAACATGCCGTCGACCTTGGTGCCGACCGCGTCCTCGGCGATCGGCTGGTAGTAGCTGGGCCACCCGGTTCCGGAATCGAACTTGGTGTCGGCACTGAAAAGCGCCTTGCCGCAGCAGATGCAGGTGTAGGTGCCGGTCGCCTTGTGGTCGGCATACTTGCCGGTGAAGGCGCGTTCGGTGGCTTCATGGCGGGTCACGTCGAAGGCCAGGGGCTCGGCACCCTTGTGCTGCAACAGTGCTTTCCATTCGGCGTCGGATTTTTCGATTCTGTAGGGCATGGCTGGATTTTCGCCGCAAATGGCGGGGGTTCAGGATGGGCAGGATCGATGGCTCGAAAGGCATGTCCCCACGCGGAATTGTGCTGCAGATGCGCCAGCCCGCCGGCACCGAGGGCAATTCCGGACGCGCCGGCCCCGCCGCATGGGCAATACTACGGGGTTGCCGCGCCCGTTGCGGCATTTCGAGGCAGACTCACACCCACCCAGGAGACCCCATGCTTGGACTGATGCAGAACCAGCCGTTGATGATCTCTTCTCTGATCGAGCATGCCAACCGGCACCACCAGGACGTGGAGATCGTGTCCCGGCGTGTCGAAGGCGACATCCACCGGACGACCTATGGCGCGATCGCCCGGCGTTCCCGGCAACTGGCCCACGCGCTCGACGCGCTGCAGCTGGCTTTTGGCGAGCGGGTGGCGACACTGGCATGGAATGGATACCGCCACCTGGAGCTGTATTTCGGGGTCAGCGGCACCGGCCGGGTCCTGCACACGCTCAACCCGCGCCTGCATCCGGACCAGATCGCCTGGATCGCCAACCATGCGCAGGACCAGGTGCTCTGTTTCGACCTGACCTTCCTGCCGATCATCAAGGCCATCCAGGGCAAGGCCACCACGATCAGGCACTTCATCGCGCTGTGCGATGCCGACCAGCTGCCGGCCGACACCGGCATCGCCGGCCTGACGAGCTACGAGGCCTGGATTGCGCCGCACCCCGGTACCTACGCCTGGCCTGAATTCGACGAGAACTCCGCATCCAGCATGTGCTACACCAGTGGCACCACCGGCAATCCCAAGGCCGCGCTGTACAGCCACCGCTCCACCATCCTGCACGCCTTCGCTGGCAGCCTGCCCGACGCGCTCAACCTCAGCGCCCGCGACTGTGTGCTGCCCGTGGTGCCGATGTTCCACGTCAATGCCTGGGGCCTGCCCTATGCCTGCGCCATGACCGGCGCGAAGATGGTCTTCCCGGGCCCGGCCATGGACGGCAAGTCGATCTTCGAACTGATCGAGGCCGAGAAGGTCACCTTCGCGGCCGGCGTGCCGACCGTCTGGCAGATGATGCTCGGCCACATGCAGGCCGGCAAGCTGCGTTTCTCGACGCTCAAGCGCACCGTGATCGGCGGCTCGGCCTGCCCGCCGGCGATGATCACCGCCTTCAACGACGACTACGGCGTCGAGGTGCTGCACGCCTGGGGCATGACCGAAATGTCGCCACTGGGCACCGTGTGCACGCTCAAGAACAAGCACCTGGATCTGCCTGCCACCGACAAGATGAAGGTGCGCCTGAAGCAGGGCCGGGGCCTGTATGGCGTCGACATGAAGATCGTCGACCCGCAGGGGCAGGAGCTGCCCTGGGACGGCAAGACCTTCGGCGACCTGCTGGTCAAGGGCCCCTGGATCATCCGCGACTACTACCAGCCCGACGGGCCGTCCCCGCTGGTGGACGGCTGGTTCCCCACCGGCGACGTCGCCACGATCGACGCCGATGGCTACATGCAGATCACCGACCGCAGCAAGGACGTGATCAAGTCCGGCGGCGAATGGATCAGCTCGATCGACGTCGAGAACATCGCGGTCGCACACCCGGGCGTGGCCATGGCGGCCTGCATCGGCGTCAAGCACCCGAAATGGGACGAGCGGCCGATCATCGCGGTGGTCCGCAAGCCGGGCGCCGGGGTGAGCCGCGAGGAACTGCTGGCGTTCTATGACGGCAAGATCGCGAAGTGGCAGATACCCGACGACGTCGTGTTTGTCGACGCGATTCCCCTGGGCGGCACCGGCAAGATGCAGAAGGCGCGCTTGCGGGACATGCTGCGGGACTACGTCCTGCCCGGCACTTGAAGCACTCGGGAGCGCGGGGCCTGGGCCAGGGCACTCAGCCGCGGCTGCTGCTCATCCGCTGACACGTGCATGGCGCTGCTGCTGGTCTCGCTGGTCAACGGCCTGAGCTACGGCCTGCTGCTGTTCCTGCTCAGCGCCGGCCTGACCCTCATATTCAGCATGATGGGTGTGCTGAACTTCGCCCACGCCGGCTTCTACATGCTGGGCGCCTACTTCGGCTACACGCTGGCCGGACCGCTCGGATTCTGGCCGGCGCTGGTGCTCGCCCCCCTGCTGGTGGGCATCCTGGGGGCCTTGTTCGAACGCTGGGCACTGCGCCACGTGCACCCATTGGGGCATGTGCCTGAACTGCTGGCCACCTTCGGCCTGTCCTTCATCCTGCTGGAGCTGGTGCAACTGGTCTGGGGCCGGGCGCCGGTGAGCTTCATGCCGCCGCCCGAACTGCAGGGGGCCGCCTTCACGCTGGTACAGGGCGGGGAGGGTGGCGACATGCTGTGGTGGGGGGCCGCACCGGCCGACCAGTGCGCCGAGGTGAACCGCTGCACGCCGTTCCCGATGAACCGGCTGTTCATGGGCGCAGTGGCGCTGCTGGCGCTGGGCGGCCTGTGGCTGCTGCTGTCCCGTACGCGGATCGGCCTGGTGATACGCGCAGCGCAGTCGCAGCCCCACATGGTCCGTGCCCTCGGCCATGACCTGCCGCTGATCCTGATGCTGGTGTTCGGCGCCGGCACCGCGCTGGCCGCGCTCGCCGGCGTCATCGGCGGCAGCACCTTCGTGACCGAGCCGGCGATGGCGGCCGGGGTGGGGTCGATCATCTTCGTGGTCGTGGTGGTGGGCGGGGTGGGCTCGCTGGGCGGTGCGTTCCTGGCCTCCCTGCTGATCGGCCTGTTGCAGACCTTCGCCGTCGGCTTCGACATGCCGCTGCGCGACCTGTGGCCATCGGCCAGCGGCGCCCTGGCGCGCCTGACCCTGGCGCAGCTGGCCCCGGTGCTGCCCTATCTGCTGCTGGTGCTGGTGCTGGTGTTCCGTCCGCAGGGACTGCTCGGGCGCCGCGTCGATTGAGGGCGAGGCACACCCATGCTCGGACAGCCCGGACCTGACCCTGAACCGCCCCCGGCGAGCTTGCGGGCCTGGGCGCTGTCAGCCCTGTGCGTGGTGCTCGCGCCACTGGTGTTCGACAGCGGTCTGTCGATGACGCTGCTGTCGCAGATGGGCATCGCCATCATCGCCTGTCTGTCCTACAACATCCTGCTCGGGCAGGGTGGCATGCTGAGTTTCGGCCACGCGGTCTACACCGGGCTGGGCGCCTACCTGGCGATCCATGCGCTGGGGGCCATCAACCAGGGGATCTGGTGGCTGCCGGTGAGCCTGCTGCCCCTTCTGGGCGGCCTGGCCGGCCTGGTGGCGGCGGCCGTGCTGGGTTTTCTGGCCACCCGCAAATCGGGGACGGTCTTTGCGATGATCACCCTCGGCCTGGCCGAACTGGTGGGCGCAGTGGCGCTGATGTTTCCGACCGTGTTCGGCGGCGAGGCCGGCGTGTCGGCCAACCGCGTGAGTGGCCCGGCCCTTGCGGGCTTCGACCTGGCGTCCGACCTGCAGGTCTACTACCTCATCGCCGCCTACACGCTGGTTTGCGTGGCGGCCATGTTCGCCTTCACCGCCACGCCGCTGGGGCGCTTGCTCAACGCGGTCCGGGACAACGCGCAGCGCGTGGCCTTCATCGGTTACGACCCGCAACGGGTGAGGCACCTGGCGTTCGTGGTGTCGGGTTTCTTCGCCGGTGTGGCGGGCGGGCTCGCGGCACTGGTGTTCGAGTTCGTCGGCCCCGAGGCGCTGGGAGCCGCGCGCTCGGGGTCCTACCTGCTGTTCACGGTTCTGGGGGGTACCACCTTCTTCTTCGGCCCGGTCATCGGGGCGGTGCTGATGGTGCTTTCACAGGTCCTGCTCAGCGAACTCACCCGCGCCTGGCTGCTGTACCTGGGTCTTGCCTTTCTGTTCACGGTCCTGCTGGCGCCCGGCGGACTGGCCGGCGTGCTTGTGCATCTGGGCCGGACCCGGCGCGGTCCGTGGCGTCAGCGACTGCCGGTGCTCGCCGCACTGGCGCTCGCCGGCGCACTGGCCGGCATCGGCGCCGCAGCCCTGCTGGAAATGCTCTACCACCGGCAGCTCGATGCGGCGCTGGGTCCGGAGCTCCGCTTCCTGGGGTTGCGGCTGGATGTCGGCAACCCCACCATCTGGGCGGGCGCGGCATTCGCATGCGCGGCCGGGATGGTGCTGTTGATTTGTCTGTGGCCGACCGTGCGCAGCTGGTCGGATCCGCAGGTGCAGGCCTCGGGCATCGGCGCGCCGCCGGGAGGGCCCCGCTGAATGGCGGCGCCGTCGACCCGGGTCCCGGCACTGGAGACTCGCGGCCTGGGCATGCGTTTCGGTCGCACCGCCATCCTGCACCAGCTCGACCTGAGCGTGGCTGCCGGTGAGCGCGTGGCGCTGATCGGACCGAATGGTGCGGGCAAGTCGACCCTGTACAACCTGATCAGCGGCGCCCTGGCGCCAACGGCCGGCGAGGTGCTGCTCAACGGGGAGCGCATCGACGGCCTGCAGCCGTTCGAGATCCATCGGCGCGGGCTGTCGCGCAGTTTCCAGATCACCAGCCTGTTCCCGCGTCTGAGCGTGTACGACAACCTGCGCTGCGCAGTGATGTGGGGCCTGGGGTACCGCTACACCATGCTGAGGTTCCTCTCCCGCCTGGACAAGGTCAACCGGCGCACCGAGGAGCTGATGTTGCAGTTGGGCCTGCGGGGATGGGCGCAGGTGCCGGCCATGCACCTCAGCTACGCGCAGCAGCGCGCCCTGGAGATCGGCGTCACGATCGCCGGCGGTGCCGGCGTCGTGCTGCTGGACGAACCGACCGCCGGCATGAGCCGCAGCGAGACCGCCCATTTCGTGACACTGATCCGCAAGGTCACCGAAGGCCGGACCCTGCTGATGGTGGAGCACGACATGGGCGTCGTCTTCGATCTTGCCGACCGCATCGCGGTGCTGGTGCAGGGCGAGCTGCTCGCCATCGACACACCCGCCGCCGTCCGGGCCGATGCGCGGGTGCAGCAGGCCTACCTCGGAGCCCTGGCGGGGCCGGTGGTGGCGCCATGATGCGCGTGCGCAACCTGCACGCCGGATACGGACGCAGCCAGGTGCTGCAAGGCGTGGACCTCGACCTGCATCCGGGTGAAATCGTGGCGCTGCTCGGGCGCAACGGCGCCGGCCGCACCACCCTGGCCCGGGCGCTGATGGGCCTGGTCGGATGGCGCGGCGAGTTGCACTGGAACGGCCGTTCCCTCGCCGGTGTTCCCACCCACCTCCTGGCGCGGCTCGGCCTGGGGTACGTTCCGGAAAGCCGGGATGTGTTTGCCGATCTCACCGTGCATCAGAACCTGCTGCTCGGTTTCAAGCAGGGTGCCGCGGTACCGGCGGCAGGCAGCGTGTGGTCGATGCGCGATGTGCTCGACATGTTCCCCGCCTTGCAGGGCCGCCTCCACGTTGCC
>JBIKTP010000099.1:0-7433 GCA_044348035.1 Burkholderiaceae bacterium | reverse complement strand
ACAGGGTAGGGCGTGGCCCTCGAAGGTCATGCCTTCCTCGATCTCGTCGGGAAACAGGTGTCGCTGCCCGAGAAACACCAGGGTCTCGTTGAAGTCCCCGAAGGCTTCCTCTGGCTCCAGGTGAAGATCGACCCGGGCGCCGGCTGCATGGCCCTGCAGCGCCGCTTCGATCTTGTCGAAAAGATCGTCTCCACCGAGCAGGAACTCGACGGGTTCGTCCAGGATGTCGAGCTCTTCGCCGAGGGTGTCTTTCAGGGTCCAGGTGAGCGCGACAACGCACTGAGGGGTGATTTCCATAGGAGAATTGTCGCAGCTCGCCCGCCCACCGAAACCTGAACGGACTTATCCATGGACGTGAAACTGCCCCTGCCCTTGCTGGGCGGCCTCAGCCCGGCGGCTTTCATGCGCCGGCACTGGCAGAAGAAGCCCTTGCTGATCCGCCAGGCAGTGCCCGACGCCGGTACCTTGATGGATCGCGCCGAGTTGTTCGAACTCGCGGCGCAACCGCAGGTCGAGTCCCGCCTCGTGGTCGCATCGGATGCTGCCGGCGGACGCTGGAGGATGCGGCAGGGGCCGGTGCCGCGGCGCGGTCTTCCGCCGCTCAAGCGGCCCGGCTGGACCTTGCTGGTGCAAGGGGTCGATCTGCATCTGGACACTGCCCACCGGCTGCTCAACGGTTTCCGCTTTGTGCCGGATGCGCGGCTTGATGACGTGATGGTCAGCTTCGCCACGGATGGCGGCGGCGTGGGGCCGCATGTCGACAGCTACGATGTTTTCCTGCTGCAGCTGCACGGCCGGCGGCGCTGGCGCATCGGGCGCCAGAAGGACCTGAGCCTGCAGGAAGGCCTGCCGCTGAAGATCCTGCGCGACTTCCAGCCAGACCAGGAATTCATGCTGGATGCCGGAGACATGCTGTACCTGCCCCCGAAGTACGCGCATGACGGGGTGGCAATGGGCGAATGCATGACCCTGTCCGTGGGATTCAACGCGCCCTCCCGCGGTGGTCTGGCGGGGGAACTGCTGCAGCGTCTGGCACAGGATGCAGAGGAAGTTGCAGGCCCGCAGTTGTACCGTGATCCGTCACAGCCTGCGCTTGCATCGCCTGCAGCCATCCCGCCCCGCTTGCAGGATTTCGCGCGCGCGGCGCTGCTGCAGATTGCACAGGATCCGGCGGTCCTGCAGCGGGCGCTCGGCGAGTACCTGACCGAGCCGAAGGCACAGGTCTGGTTCGCGTCGAGCGAGGACGGACTGCCGTCCACATCGGCGATCAGACTGGACCGCAAGACGCGCATGATGTATGACGCCAGGCATGTCTTCATCAATGGCGAAAGTTACCGGGCGGGCGGCCGGGATGCCGAGCTGATGCGCCGGCTGGCCGACGGGCGCGCGCTCAGCGCGCAAGACCATCGGCGCGCGAGTGTGGCAGCGCGCAGCCTGCTGCAGGAGTGGGCCTTGACGGGGTGGCTGCATGCAGCCTGATCCAAAGACCCCCGCGCAGTTGCCCGATGGCCGGTTCGAAGGCCCGGTGGCCTTTCAGCAGGCCGTGCGCGATGCGCTGGCGTGTGCGGTGCAGTTCGGCTGGCGCGAACTGGTCATCAGTGATGCATCGTTCGAAGACTGGCCGCTGCACGAGCGCACCGTGGCGGAGTCACTCCAGGCCTGGTCGCGTTCCGGGCGCAAGCTGACGATGGTGGCCGCCCGTTATGACGCCGTCGTGCGCAACCAGGCGCGGTTCGTGACATGGCGCCAGCGGTGGGACCACATCATCGTGTGCCGCGTCTGCCGGCATCGTGACCCCCAGGACTTTCCCAGCGTGATATGGAGCCCTGAGTGGGCCTTGCGCCGGCTCGATCTCGTGCGCAGCACCGGGGTATGCAGCAGCGCCGCTGTCCGGCGGACCCGCATCCGGGAGGAGCTTGACGAATTGCTGGCTATCAGCAGCCCCGGGTTTCCTGCCAGCACGCTCGGACTCTAAAAAATATTGAGTTCGGCGAGGGTTTTCCCTTAAAGTCGCAAAACTTCTTTGTATACTCGACGGCTGGGTGGAAATGGCTCCAGCGTTTCTCCCTTGGTCGTTGCCCTGGCTGGCGGCGATAGTATCCATAAGCGTTTCGTCCAACTCTCTAAGGTAATCAAACATGAACAAGTCGCTCGTACTGGCCGCCGTGATCGCTGCCGCTGCCCTCGCCGCCTGTGGCAAGAAGGAAGAAGCCCCCGCTCCCGCACCGGCTCCCGCCGCTGCTCCGGCGCCTGCTCCCGCACCGGCACCTGCCCCGGCACCCGCAGCTGACGCGTCTGCCGCGCCGGCCGCCAGCGCTGCTTCCGCTGCTGCCTCCAAGTAAAAGGCCCCTGACGGCGCTGCGCGCCGCCCCCGAAAAGCCACCGCAAGGTGGCTTTTTTCTGCCTGTCTGGGTTTTACTACGCTGTTGGCCCAACCCTTGTAACACCGGGGCCTGGCATTTTTCGTTGAACGGAGGTCAACCGCTGGACGTCGGCAATGCAGCGACAAGGGTCGCCCACCGGCGCCCGCAATGCGGCGGTCCAAATGCATGAACTCAGGCTCCGGTCCCTGGCCCTGTGGTCTGGGCCAGCAAACGATCTGGACCGGCCTCCCAATTGCCAACGTTCGCCGCCGAATCGCAATCATTGGCTGGTGCATGCTGGGCCGGGGCACAAGCGCCGCCAGCCGCTGCTTGAACTCCAGCGTGCTCAACACCAAGTGCGTGGTGCCGTCGCGCCAAGGGGTTTTGAGCTCCCCCTGACCGGCGGCGCTGATCTGTACCCGCGCGGCGGACAGTGCCTGTCGGGTGATGTATCGGCGAAGGTGCTCCTCCCGCTTGCGCTCGTGTCCTTCGACACGCATGGCTACGTGTCACTCTGTCCCCTACGTTTTAGCAACACAGGAGCTCTCGCGCCACGTCCTCGCGTCCCGCAGCGGCAATACCTTCTGCCCGGCGCGCGGCCCGAAGGCGATTCGGTACGAGACGGCGACGGCCTGCATTGGCCGGAGGGTGCACGCTCAATCCCCGTTGGCGTGGGGTTGGGGTTGCGGAAACAACCTCACTGCCGAGCGGTAGCGGCCCGCCATTGACTCGCGGCGTCGTGTCGCGGACCCACTCAGTTGCGCCGTGAAGGCCGCCGGAGTTTAGATCGTGCCGCTGGAACCCAACTGAATGCGTGTGCCACAGAGAAAGTCTGGCAGTGTCAATGGCCCGGCGGAGCTATTTTTTCAGGCGCCGGCGACTGCTACTCTTGGTCCTGTAGCTTCTTGGGAGACCTCCATGCACGCATTGCGTTTCGTCTTGTTGGCTTTTGGGATGTGTACCGCCATGCTTCCGACATGGGCCGCCATTTCGCCTAACTTGATCATCAACCCCGGGAATGAGTCGCCACTCGTTGCCGGCAATATTCCCGGCTGGCAAGAGGTGGTGGGCACCACCTGGACCCAACGCAATGCTTCGCCCGATCCGTTCGAAGGCAGCTTCTATTTCTTCGCAGGCGCCAATGCACAGGCAACGTTGCGACAGTCCATCGACGTTAGCGCTTTCGGTTCCCAGATCGACGCCGGTTTGCTGAATTTCGATTTCTCAGGCCGCGTTCGCAGTTATGAACAGAACCCAGTGGACTCAGCCGCCATAAGTCTGAAATTCCTGAACGGCGCATCCGGCGTGCTGCAGACTTTCAATTCGGGTGCTATCAGGAGCACAAATGCATGGCAACTGGTGAGTACTTCAGTACTAGCTCCCGTGAACACCCGCCTAGTCGAAATTGACCTCATTGCGACGCGCAATGCCGGCAGCAACAACGACGGCTATTTCGACGACCTGCGTTTGAGCGCAGTGAGCGCCGTGCCGGAACCATCCAACTACTTCATGTTCCTTGCCGGACTGGCCGCCACTTTTGGGGCTGCTCTCCGACGCATGCAGCCGTCGCGATGACCGGCCGTTGTCCAGGGCGGGTATGCAGACTGAGAACCGTCGGGCAGGCGATAAACCGTGAAAGCAGCCGGCATGTGTTGTCATTGTGCAGAGGGCCGAAGTACAAGGCTGGGCAGATTCGGCGCTGCATGCAGGCATATTTAGGTTCGCGGGCCTGCCGGGTTGGACGGTCTTTGGCTGCGCGCAGGATGGTATCGGAGCCCCAGGGTTGACCCTGATATTGGCCTTGGCTTGCCGACGCGTCGCGCAGCGCCACCGGCGGCCGAAGCAATAGCTACTCGACAGCGCAAGCGACGTAGGGGTCCAACTTCAGTCCCGACTCGCGCCACTTGCCCTTGGGCAGCGGCTGCGCATCTTGCCCCAGATGAGCAAGGATCTACTGGATCACCGCCTGCTCCAGGATGACGGCGATGATCTTGAGCTCGCCCTGAAGTTGCCGGCTGTGTACGAGGACAACTGGCCCTGGGCGGCTGCTCGGTTCATCAACTTAATCGTCCTTTGCAAACCGTCAAGCTGTGTCTTCAACGACCGCTCTGGGGCAGGCAGATTGAACAGTCGACTGACCGCATGCAGTCTGTAGCGGGTACTCCAAAACCTCTGGGAACCCGCATGCCTATTGGGTTTGCGCATTTCCTTGGGCCAACAGCTCAGTAAAACCCGTCAGTCTCCGTTCAGACGCAGAGCCAATCCGTTCCTGTCACGGGGTCTGCCACCGGGATGCTGGCCGGCTCGCGGTTCAGTGCATGGCCCAGGGCGACGCGTACCAGTTCGGGCAGGTTGTTCTGCCGGCTCAGGTGGGCTGCCACCACCGTCGCAAGGCCTGCATGGTCCAGCGCTGTCGCAAGGCTTGCTGCAGCGTCATTGGACAGGTGGCCGTACTTTCCGCCGACGCGCTTCTTGAGCGAGGGGTGGTAGGACGAGCGCGCCAGCAGGTCCGAATCGTGGTTGAACTCCAGCAGCAGGGCATGGCACTGGCGCAGGCTTTTCAGCACATGGGCCGTCGCATGGCCGAGGTCGGTGAGGATGCCCAGTGTCCGGTCTCCGTCAGAGCATCGAAGCTGCAGAGGTTCACGCGCATCATGCGGAACCGTGAAGGGCAGCAGCGACAGGTCTTGCAGCGCGATTGCAATGCCGTCGCCGGCCTCCCGCAGCAAACCCTCCATGTCGGGGCTTCCGATGGCCGCGTAGGTGCCCGGGCTCATCCAGACCGGAATGCGGCCGCGCAGGGCCAGCGAACGGGCGCAGCCGATGTGGTCGGCATGCTCGTGCGTGATGAAGATCGCATCGATATCCGAGCTGGCCAGCCCGCAGCGCGCCAGGCGCTGCTCCAGCTGGCGCACACCCAGGCCGCAATCGACCAGCAGGCGCGTGCTGCCGCAACCGCTGCTCGCCTCGACGATGGTGGCATTGCCGGAACTGCCGCTTCCCAGATTGCGGAAACGCAACACCGCCCCAGCAGCCTATTTCAGGTCGTCGGCGATCACATTGACGATGCGCTGCGCATTGGCGGAACTCTCGGGTGCGCCGCTGGCATTGAGAACCGACACGACGGTCGACGCATTCTGGCTGCGTACCAGCACGCGGTACTTGAGCGGCGTGCTGGTCCTTGCGCTGCTGCCAAAGATCCTGGACAGAAACCCTGGCTCCGTTTTGTCCATGTTCGGCTCGACATACCGCACGAAGTAGGTCCCCTGGGCGCGGTCCCGATCCTCGACCGTGAAGCCGGTGCGGTCCAGTGTCAGGCCGACACGCCGCCAAGCCCGGTCGAAGTCCTCATCGATCAGGACCACCGGTTGGCCATTCACGTTGGATGCACGCGATGTCGACCTGGTATTGCCAGCCGCGAGAACCGCCTTGCTCTGCTCCTGGGTGACGCCCAGGCGGACCATCAGCCGGCGCAGGAATTCGGCTTCGAGCTCGGGGTCGATCGCCCGCGGTTGCCAGACGGTCGCCGAGTCCCGGTTGCCCATGGTGGGGTTACCCGACGGATACACCTCGATCATGCCGCGATGGCTGATGTAGATCTCCGTCTCGCCTGACGGGGTGCGCTCCAGGCGGGTGCGGAACTTGTCCCGCTCGGAGGTCGAGTAGAGGGAGTCGAAGATCCGGCCCAGCGAGTTGCGGATGATGTCCTGCGGAATCTTGGCGCGGTTCTCGGCCCAGTCGGTTTCCATGATGCCCAGGTTGCTCTGGTCGAGCGCCAGCAGGAAGCCGTTCTCCTGCCAGAAATCGCGCACCGGATCCCACAGCTGGTCTGCCGGCCGCTTGACCACCAGCCAGCGCTGGGTGCCCGAGCGCTCTATGCGCACATCCGACAAGGCGTTCAGGGCCACCGGCAAGGCCTGGGTCGTCTGCCCTAGCTGGAACGAGGATGCGGTGACAGCTCCGCCCGGGATGGCATAGCGGTTCTCGCGCGACAGCTGGCTGAGGTCCGGCGGAACGGCCAGCGAGGGGGCCTTGGTCGCACTCTTGTAGTCGACCTTGTCGGTTTCGAGCATCGAGCAGGCGGCCAACGCCATGCTCAGGCCCAGCAGCGTCATTCTGGAAAGGGTGTTCACCAGGAGTCCTTCGGATAGGTGTTGTCAGGTCAGCAGGCCGGACACGCGCAGCGCGTTCTCGACCTGGGGCTGGAGTTCGGGCTCCAGGGGGGTCATGGGCAGACGCAGGGTGCTGCCGCACAGGCCCAGGCGCGCCATGGCCCACTTCACAGGGATCGGGTTGGCCTGCACGAACAGGTTCCGGTGCACCGGCAGCAGCTTTTGCTGGATGTCCATCGCGCGGCGCGCGTCTCCGGCGATCGCGGCCACGCACAGGTCGTGCATCAGCCGCGGAGCGATGTTGGCCGTCACGCTGACGTTGCCATGGCCACCGCACAGCATCAGCGCCACGGCTGTCGGGTCATCGCCGGAATAGACGGAGAAACCCGGTGGGGCCTCGCGGATCAGCCATTGGGCACGCTCGATATTGCCGGTGGCTTCCTTGATGCCCACGATGCCGGGTACGCGCGCCAGACGCAGCACGGTGTCGTGGGCCATGTCGGCGACAGTGCGCCCAGGCACGTTGTAGAGCACCATGGGCAGCTCGACCGCCTCGGCGATGGCCTTGAAGTGGCGGAACTGGCCTTCCTGGGTCGGC
This sequence comes from Burkholderiaceae bacterium, assembly GCA_044348035.1. GTDB lineage: Bacteria > Pseudomonadota > Gammaproteobacteria > Burkholderiales > Burkholderiaceae_C > CAISIP01. The sequence continues at coordinate 360 of JBIKTP010000099.1, read as the reverse complement.
CTGTTGTAGTACGGCACGACCTGCAGATGGCAGTCGGCCCCGACCTGCTTGGCAAAACGGGTGAGTTCGATGGCCTCGGCTGTCGAGTTGGCACCGCAGCCTGCCATGATCGGGACGCGGCGCGCCGCCTGCTCGACCGACACCCGGATGATCTCGCAGTGTTCCTGCACGCTCACCGTGGGCGATTCGCCTGTCGTGCCGACCACCCCGATGCAATCCGTGCCCTCGGCGACATGCCAGTCGATGAGCTTGCGCAAGCTGGCGTAGTCCACGCTGCCGTCTTCATGCATTGGCGTGACCAGCGCCACGATGCTGCCGGTGATAGGAGTCATATCGCAGTTAAGAATGGAATGGGCGAAT
>JBIKTP010000098.1:0-7527 GCA_044348035.1 Burkholderiaceae bacterium | reverse complement strand
TTGGCGCCGGTCATGGCGGTGTAGATGAGGCGATCCATGGTCGGTCGGCGTCAGTGGTCCGTCAACGCAGGTTGGTCAGCGTGGACAGCACCTGGTCCTGGGTCTTGATCGTCTGCGCGTTGGCCTGGTAGGTGCGCTGCGCGGTCATCATGTTGACCAGTTCGGCGGTCAGGTCGATGTTCGACGCCTCCAGCGCACCGGCCCGCAGCGCGCCGAACTTGCCGACACTGGGCGAACCGAGCACCGGCTGGCCGGAGCCCAGGGTTTCGACCCAGGCGCCGTTGGCCGAGGGGCGCAGCCCTTGCACATTGCGGAAGTCGGCCAGCGCCACCTGGCCTGCGGCCTGGCTTTGCCCGTTGGAATAGGTGGCCATCACCGTGCCTTTGTCATCGATCTTCATCGAGACGAAGTCGCCGGGCGGGTACCCGTCCTGGACCAGCTTGGAGACGGCGAACCTGGTCGCGAACTGGGTCGTTCCGGAGATATCCAGCGTTGTCGTGAAGATGCCTATCGTCGGGTTGGGCGATGTCACGGCGATGGTGGGGAGCGCCGGCACCGTGGACAGCAGCGTGCCGTTGACGCCGAAATTGAGCGTTGCCGCGACCGAGGCGCTGGCGGTCGTGCCATCTGTCGGGTCCGTGAACACCTCCCAGGTGTCGTTGGCTGTCTTGCGCATGTACATCGGCAGTTCGATCGCCGAGCCCTGCGAGTCATACACTGTCAGCGAGGTGCCGTACGTGGTGAGCGGAATGTTGGGCAGCACGGAATCCCAGACCACTGCGCGCGCGTCGACGTTGAACTCGGCCTCGATGGCGGTGGTCATGTTGGCGCCGATCGGGATCGATGTCGGCAATTGCAGGGGCTGCAGGTTGCTGCTGGTGGGCACGCCGGTGACCGAGGTGGGGTAACCCATCAGGTTGGCGCCGGCGTTGGTGACGATGTTGCCAAGCCTGTCCAGCTTGAATTCGCCAGCCCGTGTGTAGGCCGGTGTGCCGTCGGTCTGGGTTATGGGGAAGAAGCCGTTACCGTTGATGGCCAGATCCAGCTGGTTTCCCGTCACGTTGACGCTGCCCTGCGAGAACAGCTGCGAAACGGTCGAGACTTCGACACCGATGCCTTCGGTCTTCCCGGTGGCAGCAATCGTGGAGGCGGCGACGATTTCGGAGAATTCGGCGCGCGACACCTTGGCGCCCACAGTATTGGCATTGGCGATGTTGTTGCCGATCACGTCGAGGTTGCGGCTGGCAGCGTTCAGACCCGAGAGTCCGGTTTGAAATGACATGGTGTGTTTCCTGAGAGAGTCTGTGGGAGGAGGAGGCGGGTTCAATGGATGGCGCGGACCTTGTCGTAGGTCATATTCCCGAGACCCTGCAACTGCACGTTCATCACGCCGCTTTCCGAACTGATGCCATTGACCGTGGCGCGTGCCATTGCGGAGGTGACCACTGGCTTGCCGGCAAGGCTGGCGTCGACGCGGTAGGACACGATGCCATCTGGCACGCGGCCCTTGGCATCCCATTCGAAGCTGTGGCGGCCTGATGCGACGGCGCCCATGTCGACGGTATCGATAACCTGTCCGCCGGCGGACAGGATCTGGACCTTGACGCTGTCGGCAGCGGCGACCAGGTTGACTGCGCCAGCTGCCTTTCCGCCGCTCACCGGCAATCTGGCGCCGTCCACCAGCACACTGCGCCCGACCAGTGAGCTGCTTTGCAGCATCTGCATCGAAGCCAGCTGGGCGGACAGGCCCTCGATCGTCTTGTTCACCTGCTGCACGCCGGTGACGGTGCTGATCTGCGCCATCTGGGATGTCATCTGGGCGTTGTCCATCGGATTCATCGGATCCTGGTTGTTGAGCTGAGCCACCAGCAGCTTCAGGAAGCGGTCCTCAGAGCCGGCGGCATTCCTGGCGCTGATGGCTGCCGTATTGCTGCCGACGTTGGCGCTGGCGGGCGCGGCAGTCGCGGAGTTGGTGGTGGTGATCATGGGGTAGGCGTCGGGCTCACTGGCCCATCTGCAGTGTCTTGAGCAGCAGCGTCTTGGCGGTGTTCATCACCTCGACGTTGTTCTGGTAGGAGCGCGAGGCGGAGATCATGTTGACCATCTCCTCGACCGGGTTCACGTTGGACTGGGTCACATACCCTTGCGCATCGGCCAGCGGGTGGGTCGGGTTGTGCACCCGCTTCAAGGGCTCGTTGCTTTCGGTGATCGCGTTGACCTTGACGCCGGCCGACGCGTCCGAGCCCATCGGGACTGTCTGGAACACGACCTGGCGTGCCTTGTAGCCCTGGCCATCCGGCCCGGCCACGGCGTCGGCGTTGGCCAGGTTGCTGGCCACGACATTGAGCCGCTGCGACTGGGCGCTGACGGCGCTGCCGGAAACGCTGAAGATGGAGAACATGGACATGGTGTACCTCGGTCCGGTGGCGCCTACTGGCCTTGAATGGCGCTCAAGATCGTCCTGGATGAGCCGTTAATGAATCGGAGGGTGGTTTCGTAACGGACCGCGTTGTCGACGAAGTTGGCGCGTTCGCGGTCCAGGTCGACGCTGTTGTTGTCCATGGCAGGCTGGGTCTGCACGGTGTAGCCCAGCGTGCCCGTGTCTCCGATGGATCCGTCGCCCGGGCGACCGGTGGCGATGTGCGCCGGGTGGCTGCGCGGGGAGCCGACGACCACGGGCTGGCTGGCGGTCAGGCGCGATTCGCCACGGGCTGCGGCCATGGCGTCCTTGAAGTTGACGTCGCGCGCTGCGTAACCCGGCGTGTCGGCGTTGGCGATGTTGCTGGCGATCGCCCGCTGGCGTTCGGCGCGCACGATGAGTGCCTGGCCGTGGAAATCCATTCCCCTGGTCAATTGTGCAAACATGGTCGGGGGCCTCCGCAAGTCGTTCCGGTTGCCTCGGGCCGACAGGGCCTGAGGCGTGGAACGATTATGAAAAAGCTTGAGTCCGGCGATCATCCGAATAGCGCCCGTTTCAGCCATCACTTGGGCGCTTTGGGCAGGACGCGCGTGGCTAAAGTCACAGTACGGCGGCAAATCAGGTGAAAAGATGACAACGCACTTTGCATGGCACAGCGCAAGAAGGTTGACGGTGCGGCTCATGGCCGCCGTGGCGGCATGGATGGCGGTTTCGCTGGCCCAGGCGCAGGACGCCGGCGCCAGCCTGATCAAGGACACCCAGGCCTGGCTCGACCAGGCCGTGGCTGCCGCGCGTCCGCCCGGCGCTGCGCCCCTGCGTCTGGTGGTCAGCGTCGGCACGCTGGACAGCCGCCTCACCCTGGCGCCCTGCGCCCAGGTCGAGCCTTACCTGCCCGCCGGCACCCGCCTGTGGGGCAAGGGCAGGCTCGGCTTGCGCTGCACCGATGGCAAGGCGCGCTGGAATGTGTTCCTGCCGATCCAGGTGCAGGCTTTCGGCCCGGCCTGGGTGGTGCGCGGCGATGTGCCGGCCGGCAAGGTGCTCGATGCCGGAGATGCCGTCCAGGCGGAGGTCGACTGGGCCCAGGACAGCGCAACCGTGCTGGCCGACATGGAGATGTGGTTGGGCCAGACCGCGACCCGCGCGCTCGGTACCGGCCAAACCCTGCGCGCGGGCATGGTGCGTGCGCCCCAGGTGTTCCAGGCCGGAGCCATGGTCAGGGTTGTCGCCCGGGGTGCGGGCTTCGCGGTCACCTCCGACGGGCAGGCCTTGTCTGCCGGTATTCTGGGCGCCCAGGCCCGTGTCCGCATGGAAGGTGGGCGCATACTCACCGGAATCGTTACGGATACCAGGACCGTGCGCGTCGACCTGTAAAAGCCGGTCGCCGGGACCCATGATGGCTCAAGTATTCCCCCGTTCAGCCGATAGCTGTCGTACGATGGCACGAATGACGTGGCCAAGGGGAACACGATGAAGATAGGTCAACAGCCCGAAATGACGCCTGCCGCAGTGCAGGCAGGGCAGGTAGCCCAGTCCGCTGCACCCAAGGTGGCGCAGGCGGCGATGCCAGTGCCCAAGAATGACCGCAAGTCGCCCGGCGTTGGTGTCACGGTGTCGGAGCAGGCGCGCGCACTCGAGCAGGCTGACACCACGGCAGAAGTCGACTCCGAAAAAGTCAACGCCGTGCGCCAGGCCATCGACCAGAAGACCTACACCGTGAACGCGGAAGCGATCGCCGACAAGTTGCTCGCCAATGCTCGCGAGATGCTCGACGCCAACCGCCGCTGAAACGGCTGATCCCCCCTGAAAGCCCCTGCATGCGCCCACCAGTCCAGCCCCTCCGGATCCCGCAGTTGCTGGCGCTGGCTGAAGAGCGCTCGCGCATGTTGTCCGAGGCGCTGCTGGCGGGTCAGGCAGACCGGGTGGCTGTCAGCTCTTCCGAACTGCAGCAGGTGGTCCAGGCACTGTCGGGCTCCTTGCAACAGGCGGCGGTGCGTGCCGGGCTCGACAGCCGCTCGGCATTGCGTCTGCGTCGCCTCGGTCAGGATCTTGCCCAGCAGCGCGAGGCCTGTCTGCGATGGTCTGCCGTGGTCGACAGGTCCCTGAATTCCCTGCTTCCGGCGACCCGTACAAGCACCTACGGCGGCGGCGCTGCACCCTACGGCCAGCAGGCCCGGCGCAGCGGCGCGTTCAAGCGGATCTCGGCCTGAGGGTCAAAACGTTGTGAATTAGCAACGGTCCGCCGTCCAGGCGGATTCTTGACTACCCCCCGCTCAGTGGGAGCGCATCTTGGCCCGCAATCGGGCGATGGACTGGCTGTGCAGCTGGCACACCCGGGATTCTGTCACGCCCAGCACGCTGGCGATTTCCTTGAGGTTCATGTCCTGCTCGTAGTACATGCTCATCACATGCTGCTCGCGCTCCGGGAGTCCATGGATGGCGGCCACGAGCGACTGGCGCATGCGCTGGTCGCGCAGCATCTGCATCGGGTCGGCGTCGGCATCGGCGGTTTCATGGCGCTCGAGAAAGCCGTCGTCGCCGTCCCCGCCCTGTGTCATGTCCTCCAGGTAGACCAGTTGGGTTCCGCGAACCTTGCCCAGCAGGGTCTGGTAGTCGGCCAGTGTCATGCCCATTTCCTTGGCGATTTCGGATTCGAGTGGTGTACGGCCCAGCTGGTGCTCGAGCCGGCGCAAGGCCTGCTCGATGTCCTTCTGGCTCTTGCGGGACCCGCGCGACATCCAGTCGCTCTCGCGCAGCTCGTCGATCATGGCCCCCCGGATGCGCTGCGTGGCAAAGGTCTCGAACTGCACGCCCTGCGCGGCCTCGTAGCGCGACAAGGCCTCGGACAGCCCGATCAGCCCGACCTGGATCAGGTCGTCGACCTGCACGCTGGCGGGCAGCTTGGCCATCATGTGGTGGGCCAGCTTGCGCACCAGGGGCTGGTACTGGCGGATCAGGGCATCCCTGTCGAGCTGGCCTTTGGCGGTGTACATCAGTTGCGGTTCACGGGTTGGAGTCGGGCGCGCAGCGATCGGACGTCCGGGCCAGGAAGCATACCAAGAAGTGGTCTGCGCAGGCTGGCATCGGGACGGCACCGGATCGCATCAGGCATGGGCGCGTCCTGTCACTGCAGCGCGGGAGTCGGGCTGGATGAAATAGAAGCCAAGATCAGCCGGCTTGGGGTCGAAGGCCGAGGGGTTGCTGACCCGCATCGACTGGCGTACCAGCTCGCGCGCGTCGGCGTCGGCCCAGTCGTCGGGCACCTTCTGGCCATCGGTGACCCCACGCAACAACAGCTGGTGGCGGATCGCCACATCCAGCGCCGGGCCGAGCTTGACGGCTTCGTCGATCTTCGAGAGTACGGCCTGTTGCACTCCGCCGGAGCGAAAGGCCGACACCACCTGGTCCAGCGAGTCACCCTGGGCGCCGGCGTTGAGCACCAGCAGACGGCGCACACCGGGCAGGTCGAGTACGCTGAGCGCATCTTCCTTGCCGAGGTCACGCGGTGCCAGGCCGCTGGTGTCGATCAGCACCATGCGCTTGTTGGCGAACAGGCCCAGCAGGTCCTGCAGGGCCGCCCGGTCGTGCGCCAGGTGCGCGACCAGCCCCATGCTGCGGGCATGCTCGCGCAGCTGTTCGTGGGCACCCATGCGCTGGGTGTCGAGCGTGATCATGCCCACGCTGGCCGGTCCATGGGCACGGGCACACAGGCCGGCCAGCTTGGCCACGGTGGTGGTCTTGCCCACACCCGTGGCACCGACCAGTGCGTGGATGCCACCTTCTTCCAGCAGGGTGTTGTCCGGCCCGGAGGTCTTCAGGTTGCGCTCGATGGCTTCGAGCATCCACTGCATCGCATCCGGCGCGCCCAGGGCCTCGGGCATGTGCTCGAGAATCGTGCGCGACAGCGTGGGCGAGTACCCTGCGCGCATGAGTTTGAGCATCAGGTTGGACTGGATCGGGTGCTGCTTGGCCTGGTTGAGCCAGGCGAAGGTGTTGAAGCGGTCCTCGATCAGGTCGCGCATGGCATGCAGCTCGTCCACGATGCTGCGGTTGCCGAGCGGGGCTGCGGGTTCGCGTGCCACCGGGCGCGGGGCCGGCTTGACAGCTGCTGCTGCCGGGGCGGGTCGCGCGGCCGCAACGGCAGGGGCGGAGCGTGCCGGCACCTCGTCCGCGCGGGCCGGCGTTTCGGTCTGGCGCTTGCGCAACATGCGTTCCCGCACATAGTCCTGGAACGACAGCGTGCTCATGGCCAGTTGTTCCGTGTCAGCCTCGACCTGCTGTGCCGGCGTCGCCGCCACCGGGGCTGCCCCGCCACCGCCGGGAGCCGCACCCTTGGATGGCGCTGCTGCCTTGACCGGCATGGCAGGCGCGGGCGAGCCCAGCCGCTGCAGGTCGCCGAGGTTCTCCTCGCCGGTGGCCATCACCTCGACCCCCTGGGCGGTGGGACGGTTGGCCAGGATCAGGGTTCCTTCACCGAACGCCATGCGCGCCTTGCCCAGCGCCTCACGCGCCGTGGCACCGGTAAAACGTTGAATGTTCATGATGCTGCACCTCGGAGAATCGGACCAATCCGGATCGTATGGGTTTCGGGAATTTCACTGTGGGCGAGTACCTGCAGCCGCGGCGCGACGCGGCGCACCAGGCGGGCGATCGCGCTGCGGATCTGGTCGGGCACCAACAGGCAGGGCGGCACGCCGATCTCTTCCTGGCGCAGGGCCACCTCGGCGGCATTGCGGGTGAACATGTCGGCAACGCCCGGGTCGAGTGCCGGGCCGCTGGCGCCGCCCAGGGCCTGCACCAGGAGCCGCTCCAGTGGCGGGTCGATGGCGATCACATGCAGCTCGCGGGTCGGGCCGTAGATCTGCTGCACGATGGCCGGCGAAAGCGCAATGCGGATCTTCTTCGCCAGCTCGACCGGGTCCGGGGTGGTGGGCGCATGTTCGGCGATCGATTCGACGATGGTGCGGATGTCGCGGATGTGGACGGCCTCGTCCAGCAGCAGTTGCAGCACCTTCTGGAACACGGCGATGGACACCATCTTGGGGACGACTTCCTCTATCAGTTTGGGTGCCAGCCTGGCCACGTGATCGACCAGCTGCTGGGTCTCCGTG
>JBIKTP010000097.1:0-7529 GCA_044348035.1 Burkholderiaceae bacterium | reverse complement strand
GCGCGGCAGGTCCGCATGAATGGCCCGCACCTGCGCATCGATCAGGTGGAAGTTGTCCAGCAGCCACTCGGCGGCCGGGCTGACGTCATAGCCAGTACCGGCGTGCGCGCCGATGTAGTTGCGGGCTTCCCGCAACACCTGCACATTGCCGCGCAGGCGGGGGGAAAAGCTGGCGCCGCGCAGCAGCGGGCGTTCGGCCCGGTGGGTGTCGCCCAGGCTGCGCCCGTGCTGCGCGAAACGCTGCCGCCCGAATATCTCGGACCGGATCGGCGGCTCGACCGGCCCGCGGTCGGCCGCGAGCATGGCGCACACGCCGGGCGGCGCGTCCGGCACCAGGCGCAACAGGGCGTCGGTGCGCATGCGCGTCAGCGCGCGAGCCAGCCAGCGCCCACCAGCACCACCAACAGGACGACCAGTGTCGTGACAAACCGTGCCGCAGCGAAGCGGCTGGCATGCTCCAGGCCGCAGCGCACCGCAAACAGCCGGCTGTGGGAGGCCTGGCACACGCGCAGGTGCTCGCCGAGCGCGCGCAATTCCATCGGTGAGGTATCGGTACTGCCCCCCCAGGAGGCAGTGTTCCAGGAGGAGGCGCGGGAGTCGGGTGTGGATATGTGCATGTGCTGATGGTAGGGAGCGGTCTGCGCGCTGTCTGTCGGACGACAGGCCTTTCGCAGAACCGCCCATGCGCCGTTTGTCGGCACTTGTCGGCAAGGCTGCAAGAACGCCCAGCATGCGCCCGGCAGTGGTTGTTAGTCCGTACGGTGGCGCACACGGGGTCCGTTGCAGCTATTTGTTCGGTACCGAACACAAAAGGACGCGCAGCCTGCCTATACTTCCCTGGCGGCATGCAGGCCTGCTGGCCAAGGCCGCCAACCGTCACGAGGAACAAGGACATGTCCACCAGTCCAGGCGCTCCGCGCGACAACCATCTGATCAACGCCCTGTCGGACTCCGACTTCGGCCACTGGAAAAACCTGCTCGAGCCCGTCGACCTGCCGCTGGGCCATGTGCTCTACGAGTCGGGCAGCGCCATGCAGCACGTGTATTTCCCCACCACGGCCATCGTGTCCCTGCTGTACGTGATGGAAAACGGCGCGTCGGCCGAGATCGCGGTGGTCGGCAAGGAGGGCCTGGTCGGGATCTCGCTGTTCATGGGCGGCGAGTCCACGCCCAGCCGCGCCCTGGTGCAGAGCGCGGGCCGCGGGTACCGCATCGGGGCGCGGGCGATCAAGCTGGAGTTCGACCGCTCCCATGCGGTGATGCACCTGCTGTTGCGCTACACCCAGGCCCTGATCACGCAAATGGCCCAGACGGCCGTGTGCAACCGCCACCACTCGCTGGACCAGCAGCTGTGCCGCTGGCTGCTGCTCAGCCTGGACCGGCTGAGCGGCGACGAACTGGTCATGACCCAGGAACTGATCGCCAACATGCTCGGCGTGCGGCGCGAAGGTGTGACCGAGGCCGCCCTCAAGCTGCAGCAGGCCGGCCTCATCAGGTACGCGCGTGGGCATATCCGGGTGCTCGACCGCCCCGGCCTGGAGAAGCGTACCTGCGAGTGCTACGAGGTGGTGCGCAAGGAATACGCCCGGCTGCTGCCGCCGCGCACTGCGACCTGAGCCGCCACTGCCCCGGCATCTGCCCGGCGCCTGCTTGTAGGAACAGGACCACACGAAGGCCCGGCCGGCATCCCTTGTGATGGCGGCCGGCGGGACGGACCATGGGACCTCATCCACGCAACGAGGTCCGCATGCAGATTTCCACCATTTCCCATTCCGATCCGCGCACGAACCAGTTGCTGCGTGAACTGCCAGACGATGCCTGGGGCCGCTGGGTGCCCTACCTGGAGCCGGTACGCCTGATACTGGGCCAGGTGCTGTCCGAGCCCGGCCGGGTGCCAGCGTATGTCTACTTCCCCACCACGGCCATCGTCTCGCTGCTCTACATGACCCAGGACGGCGCGTCGTCGGAGATCGCGGTGGTCGGCAATGACGGTGTGGTCGGCATCTCCCTGTTCATGGGTGGCAACACCATGCCCGGCGAATCGGTCGTGCAAAGTGCAGGCCTCGGCTGGCGCCTGCGCGCGCAGCAGCTGACGGCGGAAGCCGACCGCGGGGGGGCGGTGCGCCTCATGCTGCTGCGCTACACGCAGGCCCTGATCGGCCAGATAGCCGAGACGGCCGCCTGCAACCGCTACCACTCGATCGACCAGCTACTGTGCCGGCGCCTGCTCATGGGTCTGGAGCGCCAGCAAACCGACGCGCTGATGATGACCCAGGAGCTGCTGGCCAACCTGCTTGGCGTACGCCGGGAAGGCGTGACGGCTGCGGCCCTCAAGCTGCAGCAGGCGGGTGTGATCCGCTACAGCCGCGGCCGCATCGATGTGCTCGACCGTACGCGCCTGCGGCAATACTGCGGACGGCCGGCCAATGTACGCCAGCAGACAGACAGGACCGTACGACCTGCGCACCATGGGGCTGCCACCATGCAGACCCTGCAGGCTGCCTGATGCGCCATACCCGCCCGCAAGGGCGCGCCACTTCCCCCTGAGGGGCCCGCAAGACCCTGGAAGCTGACGTGTCACTCTCCGACAACCACCTGATCGACCTGCTGCCCCGCAGCGAGCGCAAACGCCTTCTGGCGCTGGGCGAGCCCGTCACCATGACCTTGCAGGAAACCATGGTGGAGGCTGACACCGAGCCCGGCCATGTGTGGTTCCCGCGGGCCGGCTTCATCTCGCTGATCTCCAGCGTGGACGGCACGTCCAGCCTGGAGGTGGGCATGGTGGGCCGTGAAGGCATGCTGGGCACCCACATTGTGCTGGGCTGCGCAGTCGCCCCCCAAAAGGCGCTGGTGCAGGGCACAGGCAGCGCCTGGCGCATTGCCAGCGGCCCCTTTTGCACCGAACTGGCCCGCTGCCCGGCGCTGCGGCGGGTGCTCGACCGCTATCTGTGTGTGCTCATGGCGCAGTTTGCGGGCACAGCCGCCTGCCTGCGCTTTCACCAGAGCGGTCAGCGCCTGGCCCGCTGGCTGCTGATGAGCCAGGACCGCGCGCAGTCGGCGCAGTTCCATGTGACCCATGAGTTCCTGGCCTACATGCTGGGCGTCCGGCGCGTTGGCGTGACGACTGCCGCCATCGCGCTGCAGCGGCAGGGGCTGATCACCTACCGCAGGGGCGAGCTGACCGTGACGGACCGCGGCGGGCTCGAGCAGGCTGCATGCAGCTGTTATGCAGCCAACCGCGAGACCTACCGCTCGCTGCTGCCCTGAGGCACTTCCGCCGGCGAGGGGACGGCGCCAGCGGCCGGCAGCAGGGAGAGGAAGGCCATCAACACCGCCCACAGCAGTGCGCCGGTGATACCCAGAAACCAGAACGCCAACCCGCCCAGAACGCCCTGGACCACGGCCACCAGCAAGTTGCCCTTGACAGTGGCGCGCACCACCGTGCCGAACATTCCAGTCGGCAGCCTCGCTGGCCAGCGAGGCTGCCACCGCCACCAGCGGGAAGATCACCACCACCGACGCCAGCAGCAGCGTGCTCAATGCCGCCGCGGTACGCCCCAGGTGCAGGCGCTGCTGCAGCCAGACATGCACCTGCGCGAACACCAGCGCCAGGATGCCAGCCCAGAGGATGGTGCCGTAGAACGGTAGCAGTATCCAGCCCAGCCCCACGGCCGTGACTGCCAGCAGAACCAGCACCGCACGGCGGTCGGGCTTCGGGGGGCTCGGCGCCATGCTCACGCCGTGACGGTCATGCGGTCCACCACACTGCGCACAACGGTATTGCCGTTTCATCATCGAGGACCTGGAAGTCGGCGCGCCTGCGGTCGCGCAGGCCTTCGAGTCCCCCGACAGACCCCTGCATCTCAACCCGGCAACAGGCGGGCTGCATTGAAGCGCCGCGCCCCGGGCCGGGTGTGCGACGCCGTACAGACACCGCAGACGGTGTCGCGCCCAATCCGGACTGGTTCTATTCCTCAACAGCGGGAGCACTCCATGACCTCGATGCCCTTTGGCTTGACCGACTTCGCGACGGATCAGTTCCAGACACGCCAGGTGCCGGCGCCAGAGGCAGCCCGCAGGCCGGACGCGCACCCGTCGGCCACGCTGGCGGATATTGCGGTGCTGCTCTCGGCAGTGCAGGAGCGGCTGCGCCATGTCACCCGCGACAACAGCCATGGGCGCGCCAGCGGCCCGACAGCCAGTGCGGCCGATGACGGGCAGCGCGCGGTCCAGGAGTGTGCGCAGGCGCTGGAGCAACTGCACGCGCTCTTCATGGACGAGGTCTCGCGCCATGACGCCCTGAAGCTGGAGATGTTCGATGCCCACACGGCACTCGCACAGACGCAGGCCGAGTTGCGCGGCACCCAGGCCGGCGAGCGGCAGGCGCGCCATCGCGCCCTGCACGATGGCTTGACGGCTCTGCCCAACCGCAGCTTCTTCATGGAGGAACTGGCGCTGGCGCTGCGCTCCACACGGACCCGCGGCCTTGCGGTGATGTACCTCGACCTGGACGAATTCAAGCGGATCAACGACCAGCATGGCCATGCGGTCGGCGACGAGATGCTGCGCATCGTGGCGGCCCGGCTGGCACGAGTGATGCGCTCGCAGGATGTGGTCAGCCGGCTGGGAGGCGATGAATTCGCCTGCCTGCTCAAGGGCCTGATCGACCGGGAACGCCTGCAGCGGCTGGCCGCGGAGATGCACGAAGCGGTCAGCGCGCCCTGCCGGATCGGCCCACTGACGCTGTCGGTGCGCCCCAGCATCGGCATCGCCAGTTGCCCCTGCGACGGCAGCGGCGTCGACGAGTTGCTGAACAACGCCGATGCCGCCATGTACCGCGCCAAGCGGGAAGGCTGCGGCCACGCTTTCTTCAGCGGCTGAGCGGGCGGCAACGCCCCGCGCAGCCCGGGCAGGCTCAGCGCCCGCGCAGCATACCGGCAAGGAAGCTCACCACCGCCAGCACGGCAAACACCACGAAAAGCACCTTGCCGATGCCCATGGCTCCGGCTGCAATGCCGCCGAAACCGAACAGTGCGGCGATCAGGGCGATCACAAAGAATACGACGGCGTAGTGCAGCATGGGGGTCTCCGGTTGGTTCCCCTGCAGTGTCGGCGTGGGGCCGGGCCAATGGCAGCAGACGGCAACCCGGACCGTTGTAGGACATCTGCTACGACGCCCCAGCGCGCCGTGCGGGTCAGCCGCATGGGCGAGCCCGCGCCTGACCCTGGGCACGCCTCAGAGCAGCCGCTCCCACCACCGGGCCACCCATTCCTGCAGGCGCAGGGCCCCGGGCCGCGCAGCCCAGGCGGCCGGTTCGACCGCCTGCGATGCCGCCTGGTCCAGCTCGAATGCCGCGCGCATCTGCGCGGCGAAGTCGCGTCCGATGACGACAGCGTTCACCTCGTCGTTGTCCAGAAAGCTGCGCCAGTCGAGGTTGGTGGAGCCCACCGTGGACCAGACCCCATCGATCACCGCTGTCTTCGCATGCAGCAATGCGCCCGAGCGCTCGTACAGACGGACACCGCCATCCAGCAGGGTTTGGTAGTGGGCCCTTCCCGCATGGAAGACCAGTTGCGAATCGGAAAAGCTGGGCAGGATCAGCCGCACATCCACACCCCGCCGGGCGGCCGCCACCAGCGCCTGCAGCAGCTGCGGGTCGGGCACGAAGTAGGCCTGCGTCAGCCAGACCTGCTGCTGCGCGTTGCCGATCGCCGCCAGCAGCGTCACATAGATCAGCGAAAACGGATCCTCCGGGCTGCTGCCGATGGCGCGCACGATCTCGCTGCCCGCGGGCTGCAGCGCGGGAAACGGCGTGCGTACGACCAGCAGCGGTCCGCGCTGGCGCTCCCACGCCTGCAGGAACAGGCGCTGGAACTCGGCCACCACCGGCCCATCGATCTGCACATGGGTGTCGCGCCACTGCGCCCCGGAGCGTGCCGGCTGGCGCCCCGGGCGGCGCAGGATCGAGCCCGCGCTGTACACGCTGCTGATGTTCACGCCACCGACGAAGGCCGTACGCCCGTCCACCACCAGCAACTTGCGGTGGTCGCGGTGGTTCAGCTGCCAGTCCTCTCGCGCGTGAAGGGGGTTGACCGGATTGAACTCCAGCACTGCGATGCCCCCCGCGCGCAGCCTGTCGAAGAACGCGCGCGGTGTGCCCAGCGCACCCACACTGTCGTAGAGCAGGTTCACCTGCACGCCGCGCGCCTGCTGTGCCAGCAACAGGTCGGCAAACTGCCGCCCCACGGCATCGTCCTCGAAGATGTAGGTCTCCAGGTGGATATGGTCGCGCGCCTGCTGGATGGCCGTGGCCATGGCTGCGTAGGTGGCCGGTCCGTCCTGCAGCAGCCGGACCCGGTTGCCCAGCACCAGCGGGCTGCCACTGATGGACTGCTCCAGCGCGATCTGTTTGTCCAGGATGTCGATGTCGCCCGACTGGCGCTGCAATCCGGCCAGAACGGCTGCACTTCGCTGCGCAGACAAGGTGCCGCGGGCATTGTCGAAACGCACGGCCTGCCCCTGGTGGCGCTCGATCAGCGAGCGGGTGTCCGGCAGGCTGGCGCAACCCGCAGCAGCGCCAGCAGCCGTGAGGCACAGCCATACCGAAAACTCGCGCATCCACGCCAGCACCGGATGGAAGCTCCATGAACGCATCGGACATTGCATGGCCCATTGTGTCGTCGGGACCGGCGGGGATTCTGTACGCCGGCGCACATACACGGCGCAAGCGCCTGGGCCGCCGGCCCCGCCACTTCCGCGCAGTCCCTGGCGCAGTACCGCCAGGACATGGCCGTGTGCAACAGCGGCCGCTCGCACCAGGCGGTGCCCACCTGCCGTCTCGAGGCCCGCAATGCCTTCGCGGAGAACCGCCGGGGCCGGCTCACTGACGCGCCCGGCACCTACCAGGAGAACGCACTGCAGCGCTGCAAGGCCCTGGAAGGCATCGACCGCAACGCCTGCGAGTCGCGCATGCGTGGAGAAGGCCGCATGGAGGGCAGTGTCCATGGCGGCGGCATCCTGCGCGAGAGCGTGATGGTGGTGCCAGCGAAATAGGCCCGGGCGGTGCGGGAGGCCTGGAGCCTGATGCGTCAGGTGGCGCAGTCGTGGCTTGACGACTACGCCATGAGCATGGGCGCTGCCCTGTCCTACTACACGCTGTTCTCCATGGCCCCCCTGCTGCTGATCGTGATCTCCGTGGCGGGATTCTTCTTTGGCGAGGACGCCGCGCGCGGGCAGATCGTGGCCCAGCTGCGCTCGATCATGGGCGACGCCGGCGCCAGCGCGGTGCAGGACCTGCTGGTCAGCGTTCGGCAACCCGGCAAGGGCGCGATGGCCACCATCATCGGCGTGGTGCTGCTGCTGATCGGCGCCACCACGGTGTTCGGCGAGCTGCAGGACGCCCTGGACCGCATCTGGCGCGTGCCGGTGCGCAACCACGCGCTCAGCGGCTGGCTGTCGCTGGTACGGGCGCGGGTGTTGTCCTTCGGCATGGTCCTGGCCATCGGCTTCCTGCTGACGGTGTCCCTGG
>JBIKTP010000096.1:0-7554 GCA_044348035.1 Burkholderiaceae bacterium | reverse complement strand
GAGCGTTTGCGGGTCGGTCTGGTGGCACCCCTGCCGGCTCCAGGCAGTGTGGCGCCGGATGTGCGTGCCTATGCCCTGAATGCCCGGTCGCGGGAACTGCTCGAGCAGTTGCGCTGCTGGCCGGGCGTGCCGCACGCCACCCCGGTGCTGTCGATGCAGGTGCAGGAACCGGGCGGCGGTGCGCTCGGTTTCCATGCGTCGGACAGCGGGGTCGATGCCCTGGCCTGGATCGTCGACGTCCCCGCGCTCGAGGCCCGCCTTGCGGACGCCCTGCATTTCCAGCCCCTGATTGAACGGATGGATGTCCCGGTGCCGGCCACCCTCACGGTGGTGTGCGAGGGCCAGTCCAGTCTTTCGCGCGAGCAACTCGGTGCGGTGCTGGACGTCACCCCGTATCCGCACTGGGCCATCGCAGCCCGGGTGGACTGCGAATTGCCCCACCAGCAGACGGCCTGCCAGTGGTTCACGCCGGCCGATGTGCTGGGCCTTCTGCCGATGGGCGGTGAATCCGGGAACTCCATGGCCATTGTGTGGTCTGTCAGCCAGGAACGGCGCCTGGAGTTGATGCAGATGGACGCGCAGGCCTTCGCGACGCAGTTGCAGGTGGCGACCGACGGCCGCTTTGGCGGCTTGACCTTGTCCAGCGCGCGGGCTGCCTGGCCCTTGCGGCTGGCGGTGGCGCGCAACTGGTCGGGTGTCGCGGACGGCCAGGCCTGGGTGCTGGCGGGCGATGCGGCCCATGCCGTGCACCCGCTGGCGGGCCAGGGCCTGAATCTGGGCCTGGCCGATGTTGGCGAACTGGTGCGCCAGGTGCATGGGCGGGAGTACTGGCGCAGCGTCAATGACCGCGGGCTGTTGCGCCGTTACGAGCGGGCCCGCAAGGCCGACGTGGCCCTGACCGGCAGCACGACCGACGGCCTGCAGCTTCTGTTCGGGCGTGAGGGCGCCCTGTGGAAGAGCCTGCGCGACTGGGGCATGCAGGGGTTTGACCGTAGCGGGCCTCTGAAGCGATGGGTGGCGCGGCGGGCCATGGGGCGTGAAGGGCCGGGCTTTTCCGGTGCAAACAAGAACACACTGTGATCGGACCGCGATGAAATTTCTCAAGCCCCTGTGGGTGTCATTCCTGGTGTTGCTCAGCCTCGCTGCAGGTGCCCAGGAGGCGGCCATTCGCAAGAACCTTGGCGAGCGCATTCCCCAGTTCAAGAACATCGACGAGGTCACCAGAACGCCGATGCCCGGCCTGTTCGAGGTGCGCATCAACGGCATGGAGATCTTCTACACCGATGCAGAGGGCAACTTCCTGGTCCAGGGCAGCCTGTTTGACACCCGGCAGCGCCGCAACCTCACCGAGGAGCGTGTGGACAAGCTCTCGGCCATCAGTTTCGACCTGCTGCCCGTGAAGGACGCCTTCACGATCGTGCGCGGCAATGGCAAGCGCAAGCTGGCGGTGTTCGAGGACCCCAACTGCGGCTACTGCAAGCGTTTCGAGCGCGACCTGCAGAAGGTCGACAACGTCACCATCCACATGTTCCTCTACCCGATCCTGGGGCCGGAATCCCTGGAAAAATCGCGACAGATCTGGTGCTCCAAGGATGTCGCGAAGGCCTGGGTCGACTACATGGTGCGCGACCAGGCCCCCGGGCAGACGGTCACCCCGGCCTGTGACGTGGCGGCGCTGACCCGCAATGTCGAATTCGGACGCAAGTACAAGATCAACGGCACGCCCACCCTGCTGTTTGCGGATGGCTCCAGGGTGCCTGGTGCGATCAGCTCCGCACAGGTCGAGAAGTACCTCGGCGCGTCCAAATAACATGGCGGGCCCCAACCAGCGCGCCGGTGCTGCGCCAGCACGGGCCGCCGGTCTGCGCTACCGGGTCGAGATGGCGGACCTGCATGCGCACCTGTTCCGGGTAACGCTGCGTATTGCCCGGCCCGCTGCGGTGCAGAGGCTCAGCCTGCCGGTCTGGATCCCCGGGAGTTATCTGGTGCGGGAGTTCTCGCGACACCTTCAGCAGCTGCGCGCCGCACAGCGTGGTGCCGCGCTGGCAGTGGTGCAGGTGGACAAATGCACCTGGGACGTCAGCTGCCAGCCCGGGCAGGCACTGGAGCTTGTCTACGAGGTGTATGCGCTGGACAATTCGGTCCGCGCAGCCTGGCTGGATCCGCAGCGGGCCTTCTTCAACGGCACCAGCCTGTTCCTGCAGGTGCATGGCCAGCAGGAACAGCCCCACGCGGTCGATCTGGCCCCGCGCAAGGAATGCCGGCACTGGCAGGTGGCCACCGGGCTGCAGCCTGTGCGGGTCGGCGCCAGCGGTTTCGGTCGGTACCAGGCCGCCGACTACGACGAACTGGTCGACTGCCCGGTGGAGATGGGCGCATTCTGGCGAGGCGCCTTCAAGGTCCGTGGCATCCCGCATGTGCTGGTGGTGGCCGGTGCCACACCCGCATTCGATGGCGACAAGTTGCTGGCCGACACCCGCCGCATCTGCGAGGCGGCCCTCGGCCTGTGGCATGGCGCGCCTGGCGGCCGGATGGCCGCGCACAAGCCGCCGCACCGGCACTACCTGTTCATGCTCAACGCGGTCGACGATGGTTATGGCGGGCTGGAGCACCGCAACTCCACCGCGCTGATCTGCGCGCGCAAGGACCTGCCCCGCCTGCACGACACCGGGGCCGGCGCCACGGCCTCCCGCCAGCAGGATGGCTACCACACGCTGCTCGGGCTGATCAGCCATGAGTACTTCCACACCTGGAACGTCAAGCGCCTGCGCCCGGCGGAGTTCACCCGCTACGACTACAGCCGCGAGAACTACACGTCACTGCTGTGGTTCTTCGAGGGTTTCACAAGCTACTACGACGACCTGCTGCTGCGCCGCGCCGGCCTGCTGGACGATGCGCTGTATCTGAAGTCGCTCACCAAGACCCTCAACCAGGTGCTGCAGACGCCCGGGCGTCTGGTGCAGTCGGTCGCGCAGGCCAGCACCGATGCCTGGGTCAAGTACTACCGCCAGGACGAGAACACGCCCAATGCCACGGTGAGCTACTACACCAAGGGAGCGGCAGTCGCCCTGTGCCTCGACCTGCACCTGCGCAGGCAGGGCGTCACCACGCTGGACGCCGTGCTGCGGGCCCTGTGGGCGCGCACCGGCGGCGGACCGATGGCGGAGCAGGACCTGCTCGAGGTGCTGCAGGCGCTCAGCGGCCGCTCTTGGGCCGATGAACTCGCAGCCTGGGTGCACGGCACCGGCGAGTTGCCGCTCAAGCCGGTGCTGGAGGCCCAGGGTGTGAATGTGCTCGACGAACCGGCACAGCCGGCGCAGGCCCTGGGGCTGAGGGTCGTGGAGAACCATGCCATCCAGGTGCGCACCGTGCTGCGCGGTGGCGCCGCCGAACAGGCGGGTTTTGCCGCTGGCGACGAATGGCTGGGCATCGTGTGCGGCACCGCAGCAGGGGCCACGGCCTGGCGCATCCAGCGCCTGGAGGATCTGGGACAGTACGCGGCGCCCGGCACGGCAGTGACTGCGCTGGTGTCCCGCGATCGCCGTATCCTGCACCTGAACCTGCAGTTGCCGCGTGCCGTGACCACCTGGCGCCTGAGCGCGCGGGACCCGGCCCTGATGGGCACCTGGCTGGGCGGCGCCTGAGCGAACGCTGCCTCTGGCTCAGGCCGGCGGCAGATTCGCTTCGATCAATGCGCCGAAGGCCTCGGCCTGCGTGCGGCCCCGCACCTCGTTCACCACGGCATAGGCCCGCCGGATCGACTCGATGAATTCGGCGCGGTTGCGGGCAGCCTCGATGCGCATGCACAGGGCTTCCGATGTCGGCCCCAGGATCTGCATCAGCTGCCGGCTGGCGAGGGCCTTGGCCTGCGGGAGGGGGACAGGGCTCGCCGGCGCTGCGGCAGGCGGCTCGGGCGCCAGCGGTGCAGGTGCGGTGGACATCGCGCCCGGGGGGCGGTTGGTGATCAGACCATCGGTTTCCAGTTGCGTCAGCATCTGGGCCACGTCGCCCAGCCCGGCGGCCAGCTGCAGCAAGGCGCTCTGCGGCCGCTGGCCATCGACGAGGATGAGCAGCGAGCGTGCGCGCCCGACCACGCCATGCGCCCGCTGTGCGATGGCCTCCTGGCCCTTGGTGGTTTTCCGGTAGATGGGGTCCACAGGCAAGCGCGCGTTATTGGCCGGTGAACACCGGCGGGCGTTTCTGCAGGAAGGCCGTCACGCCTTCCAGGTAGTCATGCGTGCGCCCCATCGCCGACTGGGTGTCACGCTCGATGTCGAGCTGCGCATCCAGCGTGCGCTGGTTGGCCTCGCGCAGCACCGTGCGGGTGGCCACCAGCGCCTGGGTCGGCATGGCGGCCAGGCGCTGGGCCAGCGCGGTGGCGGCGGCCAGGCAGTCGTCGGCCACGTCCCACACCAGGCCCCATTCCTTGGCCTGGGCGGCCGGCAGCTTGTCACCGGTCATCGCCAGGCCCATGGCCCGCGCCAGGCCCAGGCGCTGCGTCAGGAACCAGGTGCCACCGGCATCCGGAATCAGGCCGATCTTGCTGAAGGCCTGGATGAAGCTGGCGGCCGGTGCGGCAATCGCGATGTCGCAGGTCATGGCCAGCGAGGCGCCGGCGCCCGCCGCGACGCCATTGACGGCTGCCAGGGTGGGCATGCGCAGCCGCTGCAGCCGACGCACCGTGGGGTTGAAGGCCTGCTCGATCAGGGGGCCGGGGTCGGCGCGTTGCACCTGGTCCGGGCCGGGTTGCAGGTCGAATTCGGACAGGTCGGCGCCGGCGCTGAAGCCGCGCCCGGCGCCGGTGATCACCAGCGCGCGGATGGCGGGGTTGGCCTCGGCCTGGTCCAGCGCGGCCCACAGGTCGCGGTGCATCTGGCGGGTGAAACTGTTCAGGGCCTGCGGGCGGTTCAGGGTGGCGATGGCAACAGCCCCCTGCTCGGCATACAGCACGGTCGGTTCGGTCATGGATGTCCTTGTTTTCCTGTGTCGGCAATTTAACACCGTGCCCCCTGCCTGCGGACGCGTGAATTCCCTTAAGCTCACCGCTCTTTCTGGCAAACCGAGGACTCTTCCATGAATTTCGAAATGATCACCGTGCGCACCGAGGGCGAACGGGTGGGTGTCATCACGCTCAACCGCCCCAAGCAGCTCAACGCGCTGAACGACCAGCTCATCAACGAACTGGGCGATGCGCTCAAGGCCTTCGACGCCGACCCCGCCATCGGCTGCATGGTGCTGACCGGCAGCGAGAAGGCCTTTGCCGCCGGCGCCGACATCGGCGCCATGGCCAGCTACAGCTTCGCCGACGTCTACAAGGGCGACTACATCACCCGCAACTGGGAGCAGATCCGCAGCATTCGCAAGCCCGTGATCGCCGCCGTGAGCGGTTTCGCGCTGGGTGGCGGCTGCGAACTGGCCATGATGTGCGACTTCATCATTGCGGCCGACAACGCGCGTTTCGGCCAGCCCGAGATCAAGCTGGGCATCATCCCCGGCGCCGGCGGCACGCAGCGCCTGCCACGCGCGGTGGGCAAGGCCAAGGCCATGGACCTGGCCCTGACCGGCCGCATGATGGACGCCGCCGAGGCCGAGCGTGCCGGGCTGGTGAGCCGCGTCGTGCCGCTGGACAAGCTGATGGAGGAAACCCTGGGCGCCGCGCTGATGATCTGCGACTATTCGCAAATCGCGGTGATGGCGGCCAAGGAGTCGGTCAACCGCGCCTTCGAGGGCAGCCTGAGCGACGGGATCCTGTTCGAGCGCCGCCTGTTCCATGCGCTGTTTGCCACGGCAGACCAGAAGGAAGGCATGGACGCTTTCGTGAACAAGCGCAAGGCGGTTTTCAAGCACCAGTAAGGCGCGTCGCAAGCCTGGCTATAATTCGCGGTTTCTTGACGGCGCTTTAGCTCAGTCGGTTAGAGCGATGGAATCATAATCCACAGGTCCGCGGTTCGAATCCGTGAAGCGCCACCAAACCTAGTTTCGGGCAAGTCCCGGAACCTCCGGTAGCCCTGGGTGCGGCAAAAGAGGAGCCCGCCACCCGCGTCTACCACGAGGAGAACATTTTCGGCAGTGTGACAGCGTCGAGTTTCAGGTTCGGCTGACGCGACCGGGCGGGGGCTTCACGCCTGCGCCCAGGGCGCATGACCGTCGCAATTCCGAAGGCGGCCAATCCGCCAAGGCACGATCGCTGCATGCGAAAATTCCGCCAGCAGCTTGAGCCTGCGCGGCACCATGGCCACGCAGTTCTGGTGACTGACTCCGAACATCGAGGGAATTTCTGTGACCCAGCGCGCCCCCAAAGACCCCGCCGACCTGCAGGCCGGCCAAGCCCTGCGCGTGAACCAGTAGTTCGTTCCATCAATACAGTTACCAAATAGACGATATTCGCCATGCTTACTCTTCAACTCATGAAGGCGGTGATCATGGCAAGAAAGTCTGAACGGCCGTCGTTGGTGCGGACGCAAGAACAGCGGACCACGCTCCAAGAACTCTTTGCATCGCGGGTGGCGTCCGCGAGCAAGGTGGAACGTGCCAAGGTGATGCTGGGCTACGTCGATGGCGTCTCGATCACGGAGCTGCAGCGCCGACTTGGGTTTAGTCGACCGATGATCTACCGATGCGTGGACAGGGCGCTGGCCGCAGGTGTCCAAACGGGGCTCAAGGACAAATACCATCGGCCACATGAACCAGAAATCAGCGACGCAGCCAAAGCTTGGGTGGTCAGCATCGCATGCAACAAACCCAAGGATCATGGGTTGGCGGCCGAGTTGTGGTCGATCTCCGCATTGGCACGGTTTGTTGCTGAGCGCGCGCAGGCTGCCGGCTTTCCCCGCCTGGCCAATCCGGGCAAAAGCACCGTCTGGCGCATCCTGGACGACAACGACATCAAGCCGCACAAGATTCGTTACTCCCTGGAAAAGTGCGACCCCGACTTCGACCGCAAGACGCAAGAAGTCCTGATGGTCGATCGGGACGTTTCGCTCTTCATCGAAGGCGCTGTTCACTATGCGCGGCCCAACCCCAACTACACCGTCAGCGTCGATGAGAAGCCCGGTGTTCAAGCCATCGGGCTGACCGCACCCGATTTGCCGCCGGTAGCGGGCAAGGCGCCGAGTGTCGGGAGTGACTACGAGTACGTTCGTCACGGCACCGTGTCCATCCTGGCCGGTATCGCCCTGCATTCCGGGTATATCTTTGCCAACATCGAGGACCGCCACCGTAGTATCGAATTCATCGGTTTGCTCAAGCAACTCGATGCGCACTACCCCGAGGACGCCCTCATCCGCGTGGTGCTGGACAAACACTCGGCCCACATCTCCAAAGAGACCATGGCGTATCTGAGCAGCCGCCC
The DNA here is from genome assembly GCA_044348035.1 of Burkholderiaceae bacterium. Lineage (GTDB taxonomy): Bacteria > Pseudomonadota > Gammaproteobacteria > Burkholderiales > Burkholderiaceae_C > CAISIP01. The sequence goes on along the minus strand of JBIKTP010000096.1, from coordinate 203 downwards.
CGGGCGCTTCGAGTATGTTCTTACGCCCAAGCATGGTACTTGGCTCAACTTGATCGAATCCGCCTTCTCCAAGATGGCGCTTACATTCCTGCGGCATATCCGGGTCACATCCAAAGACGATCTGAAACAACGCATCCTCAAAGGCATCGCAGAGATCAATGCTTCGCCAGTAGTGTTTCGTTGGAACAAGTTCGACCTCGGTG
>JBIKTP010000492.1:0-3270 GCA_044348035.1 Burkholderiaceae bacterium | reverse complement strand
ATACATTTAAAATTCAAATAGAAACTGATGATTCAAATATGAATCGATTTTAAGCGGGGGTCGAACATGCAATCAGACGGTTCCACAAAAAGCGAATTTCCCTTCAAGGAGCAAACCATGACTCAACGACGCAGCATGGCTGCTTCGACGATCGCACTGGCGCGTGTGCTGATCGCCACATTTGCCTTGCAGTGCCATACCGCTGCCGGCATGACCGCTGGGGCCGTGAAAGGCTGACTGCTTACTTTATTCAACCAACCAGAGGAAATTTGATGGCCGAAAAGGAAGAGACAGGATTGCAGCGGGAAGCGAAGATGATGAAGCTGGAGAAGCTGATCCAGGCGCGCGAGGTGGTCCCGCAGGTCACCTTCCCCGTTACGGACGAAGAGCTGCTGGCCCGATTTGAGAGCATCTACGCGGGCGCCCTGAGCGACGTGCTGCGCGAGTGGGTCCTGCTTGACCAGTCGCTCCCAGGCTACCTCCAGCCCCTACGTCCCGAGCGCACCGTTGCCGGCTTCGCATTCACGGTCAAGAGTGCGCCTAGCACCAAGGTCAACGGCGAACTCACCTACCGAGGACAGATGCTCGATGAGATGCCGCGCAATGCGCTGGTGTGCTGGGACGCTTCGGGTGATTACGATGCCACGATGTGGGGTGGCGTCATGACGGCCACCGTTGCCGCCAAGGGTGTACGCGGTGCCGTGATTGACGGTGGCATCCGAGACACTCACCAGATCATGGAGAGGGACTTCCCGGTTTTCTTCCGGTACCGCAGCCCCAACGGCAGCCTGGGGCGCTGCCTTATCACCGACTACCAGATTCCAATCAAGATCGGCCGGGTCTTCATCCGTCCTGGCGATGTGGTCGTGGGTGACATCGACGGCGTGGTGGTCGTTCCGCGCGGCATTGCCTATGAAGTGCTGCTGCGCGCCGAAGAGATCCTGTCCAATGAAAAGAAGATCTTCTCCTGGGTCGCCGCCGGTGAAACAGTCGAACAGATGACCAGCAAGGGCGGGTACTTCTGATGCGCGCATACCGTGTAACGAATGGTGCGCCATGGCCAGCTTAGTCCTTCACCAGATCCAGAAGCGCTTCGGCGCAACCTGGGTCGTGCATGGCACCGACATTGGCTGCGCAGCCGCGTTTCTTGCTGTGAGGACTCCCGGTTCATGACAGGCGCCAGCATGTTCGTGGACGGCGGGATGTCACTCGGCTGATTTTCAACACGACCAAGGATTGATCAAGATGGAAATGGATGGCATCACTTCGTCAGGCGAGGCCCGGCGCAACGATTTCAAGCAGTTGCCTTTGCGCACCGCGCTCGCCACTTTCGCGCTGCCGACCGAAGAGCGACTGCGATTCATCAAGCAGCTCGGGGTGGATGACGTCATTATCTGGGGCAACACCTTCAGGGCGCCATCCGTGCTTGCGCCTGGCGCGGCCAGCGGCCCGCCAGAGCTGACTTTCAAGGAGCTGGTATCGCTGCGCAACAGAATTGAGTCCTACGGCCTGAGATTCTTCGCCATCGAGAACGTACCACTGAGCTTTTACGACAAGATCATCCTTGGCCTGCCTGGCAAGGAGGTCCAGATGGAGCACATGAAGAACTCCGTGCGCGCGATGGGCCGGGTCGGCATCCCCATCCTCGGCTACAACTGGATCGTCAGCGGCGTGTGGCGGACATCGTTCAGCTACGAACTGCGCGGTGGCGCCAAGGGAACGGGCTTTGACATGCGTGATGCCATGGGTGTTCCGAACACGCACGGGCGGGACTTCTCGGAGCAGGAAATCTGGGACAACTACGCATGGTTCCTGGACGAAATCCTGCCGGTCGCGGAAGCCGAAGGCGTGAGTCTGGCGCTACATCCGAACGATCCACCAGTGGAAAAGATCGGAGGGTTTCCGTTCCTGTTCCGTGACCTTGCAACGTTCAAGAAAGGCATGGAATTACGCCCCAGCCCGAACCATGGCCTGATCTACTGCCTCGGCAACTGGACCGAGATGGGCGCGCCGCTGGTGGAGACAATCAAATACTGGGGCGAGCAGAAGAAGTTGTTCTACGTGCACTTCCAGGCGGTGACAGGAAAAGTGCCTGTTTTCCACGAGACCTTCATCGACAACGCCGACTACGATGCGTATGAGATTCTGCGGGCATTTGCTGATGCCGGATGCACCGGTGTCATGATTCCTGGCCACGTGCCCCAGACCGAGGGCGACGTCGAATGGAGAACACCAGAGTCCTCCCAGTACACGCCATATAACCATCCTATGGGCGGCTATCGCGCGCGCGCCTACACCATCGGTTATCTCAAGGGGATGCTGCACGCCGTGCGTGCTGCCAAAGGTGGTGCTGCATGAAGACCACCGGCATGCCAGGGCTGCATGGAACGACCTGGGCGCACACGCGCGCGATTGCCCCGCTCGCCGCGGCAAGCCAGTGGCACGCGGATATTCAGGGAGGTGTTCCTGCTGTGTGGTTCACCCACTCGGCACGTCAGTTTGGAGAGGGGCCGCTGGAGCCATTGGCAGCCGAATTTGACCTGGTCTGCTTCGACCATCCGCACGCAGGCCATATCGCCGACAGTCGAATGTTCCTTGCGTTGGACGAACATCTCTCTGCAGAGGAGTTGTCTGACCGCAAGTCCGCAAGTACAGGGCACTCCTTCGCCAGCTACGCCTTTGCGGGGCACCAATGGGGCGTTCCAGTTGACGCTGCGGCGACGATGAGCGCGTGGAACCCCGCGAAGCTGGATGCGATTTCATTCGAGCTGCCAGTTTCGTGGGATGCCTTGATCGAACTGGCGGCCGAACATCCCGGCCGTGTGGTGCAGCCTTTCTCGAGAATGACAACAACAGCGATCTTTCTTTCGATCGCGGTCAGTCTGAGTAACCAGGGCCCTCAAAAGCTCGACAGCGCGAGCTTTGAAGAAGCGCTGACCAGGCTCCTCGAACTCCACAACGTCTGTCATGGTGGTTACGACTTCCGGCTGGGGAGCATCGATGTTCTCAAGCTGGCGATGATGCCCACTACGCCGGTGGCCGTCGTACCCTTCGCGTATCCATATTCCTGTTTCGCGCGCACTGACCTGCTCACCCAGGCACTGCGCTTCGGGCCACACCCGAGACTGCCGAATGCCGCTGCCTGGCATGGGGTACTGGGTGGCGCAGGGATTGCGGTGTCGGCGCAGTCGAAGGCACCTGCGCAGGCATTGGCCCTGTTGCGCTGGTTGACTTCCAGGGAGTGCCAGTCCACATTTTTCGGCGTTTGCC
>JBIKTP010000307.1:0-4286 GCA_044348035.1 Burkholderiaceae bacterium | reverse complement strand
GCCGGCGGATCGACGCGCCTGGATGTCCGCCACATTGAATGCCGCAACCCATGATTTTTATTCAACAGGGCTGCAATTGATGGATGCGGCCTGGCAGCGTCCCACCGACATGGCCTTTCACTTGGTGCAAAGCAGACTTGCCGACACATTGCACGCCCTGCTTGGCGGCGAGTCGGAGATATCCGCAACACGGCAGGAGGTTGCCGTATTGCTGGCCCCGTACAGCGTGTAGGGCAAGCCCCTCGCTGTCTTTTCTTTGTTCAATTGGAGTATCCCACCATGAAAATGATCTCGAAAATTGCCAGGCGCACAGTTCTCGGGGCGGCCTTAGCCCTGTGCGCCGCAGCATCGGCCACCGCGCAGGCCTGGCCAACCAAACCGGTCCGCATCATCGTGCCCTATGCGCCTGGCGGAGCAGGCGACACCTTGGCGCGAAACGTCGGCAAGAAGATGGGGGAGATACTTGGCCAGCCTGTCATTGTTGAAAACAAGCCTGGTGGCTCTGGCACGACCGGCACCGCGGAGGGAGCCAAAGCGCCTGCGGATGGATACACGATCACTTTCGTTGCGGTGCCCTATGTCATCACCCAGTTCGTGTTCCCGAATCTTGCCTACGACGGATCCAAGGATTTCATCCCGCTCGGCCTGCTTCAAATTGCGCCCCTGGTGCTGGTTGTGCACCCGTCCCTGAACGTCAAGACGCCATCGGAGTACATCCAGGCTGCCAAGGCCAGGCCAGGGCAGATTACCTATGCGACCTCGGGAAGTGGCAGTGTCACGCACATGGTAGGGGAGCTTCTGAAGTTGCAGACGGGCGCTGATATCGTGCCAGTGCCGTACAGGGGTGGCGGTCAATCCATCATCGACCTGATCAGTGGGCAAGTCAAAAGCGCTTTTTTGTCGCCTGTGGAAGTGAACCAGCACATCAAAAGCGGAAAGATCGTGGGTGTAGCCACCACGACTATGAAGCGCCCATCCTCGATGCCCGATCTGCCAACCTTCGCCGAGTCTGGTGTCCAGGGCTACGATGTGTCGGGATGGTTTGGACTGATCTTGCGGGCTGGCACGCCGCCCGATATCGTCGCCAAGCTGTCGGATGCCTTGCGTCGCTCATTGCAGGCACCCGAAGTACGGGATCGAATTGCCGAGACCGGCGAGGTACCGCAAGGGACCACTGCAGAATTTGCTGAACTGCTCGCAAAGGAGTACCCGCGTTGGTCGCGCGCTGTCAAAGCCGCGAATGTCAAGCCGGAATGACCCGTGAACATGTGCCGTGGCGGCGCCGTTGAATCATGATTGCCTTGCCATGCATTTCAGGTGCTTGATGCCGTTATCCAGCGCACACCGCTGCGCCTGGTCCACGGGCGCGGTGACATGTGCGGGGCGGCGAAAAACATCGCGCGCGATAAGCCTCGCTTGCCGACTGGTGCCAGCGTGTGCTTTGTCGGGGCCATCCATCGGCAATGGGAATTTCAGAAGGCTGAAGTCTTCAGAGCTCTAGCCTTTGTGTCATCCGAGCGCGGGGATGGCCAAATCCCAAAAGGGTTCTCTCCGACCGGGCTATCAGGAGAAACTTACTGTCCGCTTTACGCGTGCGCAGCACATCGGTGGTGTCACGTGGCACCGACCAGCCGCCGCTCAGCCGCGTTTGCGCTTCTCGGCGTACATCGCATGGTCGGCGCGGTGTGTCAGGGTCTCGACCGTGTCGCCCGGCACGGCGGCGGCCACGCCGACACTGATGCTCGACTGCAGCCCCGCCGCCAGGCCTGCCCAGTCGTAGGACCGCACTGCCGACCGGATGCGCGCGCAGACCTGCTGCGCGATGCGCAGCTCGGCGTTCTTGAAGACGATCACGAACTCGTCACCGGCCAGGCGCGCCGCCATGTCCTCCTCGCGTACATGGGACTTGAGGATGTGGGCGATGCCCTTGAGCACGGCATCGCCGACCTGGTGCGAGAAGTTGTCGTTGATCTGCTTGAAGCGGTCCACGTCGATCAGTGCCACACACGGTGGCTGCCCGCGATCCTTGCCGGCGCGCAGCAGTTCCGCCGCATAGAGCTCGAAGCTGCGCCGGTTGGGGATGCCGGTCAGGGTGTCCTCGAGCGAGAGCTTCTCAAGCTGGCGCGAGGTGACCTCCAGCCGATCGACACTTTGCTGGCGCTGGCGCAGGTCGACCTGCCACTCGACGACCTTCTCGCGGGTGTCCAGGCCGTCCGACCGGATGAGCTGTTCGCGCAGGCGCAGGCGGCGCAATTCATCGAGCGCTTCGCCGTTGTTCCCCTGGGCCACGTGCAACTGGGACGCGAGCAGGTGTCCCAGGCAGGCCAGCTGTTCGTGCTCGACCTCGACCGCGATGTCGATCATGTGCGCGGCATGTTGCTGTGCCTCGGGCCAGTCCTGCTGGGCCCAGGCGATTTCTGCGCGCACCCAGCTGTCCAGGGCAGACAGCCAGGTGACGGTGCCATAGCGCCGGGCCCAGGTGGCCAGCGCATCCACGTCCAGCCGGGCCTGTCCGATGCGGCCATGCCAGCATTGGTCGAGCGCCAGGCCGAACAGCAGCACCGCCTCGGTGGTGACATGGGTGCCCGGGCCGGTGCCCGGGCGGTCGCCACTGGCCATCACCGTGATGATGGCCTCGCGCAGGCTGCGCAGGCGGTCCAGCGCCGGCAGCGCGCCGACGTAGTAGCGCTCGTAGAAGACACGGATGACCTCCGTCCACCACTGGTTCACCCGCGGCTGGAAGGTGCTCAGCGGCGGGGTGGCGCGCTCGGCGATCTGGATGGCCGTGCGCAGGGCCTGCTCGGCCTTCTCGAAGCTGTGGCTCCAGAAGTAGGCCACGCCCAGTGCGTTATAGGACAACACGCTGTGCTCGTCTTTTTCCAGGAACTGGCTCAGGCGCACGCTGAGCAGGGCTGCCTCGACTGCTTCCTCGTTGCGGCCGAGGTTGATCGATACGAACGCATGGGTGGTGAGCGCCATCACCTCGCCGGAGGCGTCGCCCAGCAACTGGAACAGCTGGGCGGCACGCTGGCTGGCCCGGTGGGCGCGCCGGTACCGGGACAGCATGCGGTCGCAGTGGGCCAGGCACAGCAGCGCCCGGGCCTCGAAGTGGCGGTGGCCGGAGGCTTCGGCCTCCTTCAGAATACGCTGGGAGAACTCGCGCCCTTCGCGCACGTCGCCCCGGTCGAGTGCCGCATGCGCCCCCTTGAGCAACTGATCCAGTCCTTGGTCCTGACGTTCGCTGACAGCTGATGGCATGGCCTGATTTTGCGCGATAAAGCCTGCACCCGAAGGTACCCCCTACACTGTGGCCCCAGTTTTTGTGCCCTTCAAATGCCGCTGCCGTTCCTCCTGCGCAACACCTTGATCCGCCCGGCTCTGGCGCTGCTCCTGGCGGGCCTGGCGCTGTATGGCGGTGCGCTGGCGTGGCTGTGGATCGGCCAGGAAAAGCTTTTGTTCGTGCCGGATGTACTGCCTGCCGATCAGCCGCTGGCCAAGGCCCCGGACATCCATGAGGTGTCGGTCGAGGTTGCCGGTGCGCGGCTGTCTGCGCTGCACCTGCGGCTGCCTGATCCGAAAGGGGTGGTGTTCTTCCTGCACGGCAATGCCGGGAGCCTGGCCAACTGGTTCGTCAACCCCGACTACTACCGGCGGGTGAATTTCGACCTGTTCATGCTCGATTACCGGGGCTTTGGCAAGAGCACCGGGCGCATCCAGAGCGAGGCGCAATTGCATGCCGATGTGCGGGCGGCCTGGTCAACGATTGCAGCGCAGTATGCCAACCGCAAGGTGGTGGTCTACGGCCGCTCCCTGGGCACCGGGCTGGCCGTCCGCCTGGCGGCAGAGATGTCTGCCAACCGGCCGCCGGATCTGACCGTACTGGTGTCTCCCTACCGCAGCATGGTGTCACTTGCCACGGAGCATTTACCCTGGGTTCCGCAGGCGGTGGTGCGTTACCCCTTGCGCACGGACGCCCTGATCGGGCAGGTACGCGGGCCGATCCTGATCGTGCACGGCGAGCGCGATACGCTGATTCCTCCGGACCACAGCGAGAGCCTGAAGTTGCTGGCGCCACAGGTAAATCTTCTGCGTGTTCCAGGGGCGGGGCACAACGATCTGCAGGACTTCGATATGTACCTGGGGGCGCTTGCGCGGGCGTTGTTGGCGTTGTAGGGTTTCGGCAGGCCTTGAACTACCTTGGCTTTGGCTCGGCTTGTATGGTCGGGTGCTTCGGCTGGAACTACCTTGGCGTTGGCGCGCGTCGCGGCAGGCGGTGCCCGGTGGGG
>JBIKTP010000094.1:0-7577 GCA_044348035.1 Burkholderiaceae bacterium | reverse complement strand
CAAGGGATGCGGCAAACCCTTCGTGCCCCAGGTCGCCTGCAGCGCCTGCGGCGACCCCGTGAAACCCCGGGACGTGTCCTTCGACCCTCCCGCCAGGACCCCGGCCACTGCCTGAAGGAGACATCCCATGCCCACCGAAGTCATCCGCCGCGTCGAGAGCGACATCACCCCCGGCGACCATCCCTACCTGCAGGGCGCCTGGACGCCCCTGCATGAGGAAGTCAATGCCACCGACATGCGGGTTCTGGAAGGCCGCGTCCCCTGCGACATCGACGGCGTCTACCTGCGCAACACGCAGAACCCGGTGTATGCCGCCATCGGCCGCTACCACCCCTTCGACGGGGACGGCATGGTCCACATGGTCCACTTCAAGGACGGCCGGGCCAGCTACCGCAACCGTTTCGTGCAGACCAAGGGCCTGGGCGCGGAACAGGAAGCCGGGCACCGCCTGTGGGCCGGCCTCATGGAAGACCCGAAACTTTCGGCGCGGGCCGGCTGGGGGGCGCACGGGTCGATCAAGGATGCCTCCAGCACCGACGTGGTGGTGCACGCAGGCAAGGCGCTGACCGCCTACTACCAGTGTGGCGAGGGCTACCGGCTGGATCCGCTCACGCTGGAGCAGCAGGGCATCCCGCCCTGGTCGCCGCTGGACGGCATCTCGGCCCACATGAAGGTCGACGAAGCCACGGGTGAGCTGCTGTTCTTCAACTACTCGAAGCATGCGCCCTACATGCATTACGGCGTGGTGGACCGCCATGACAAACTGGTGCACTACGTGCCGATCCCGCTGCCCGGTCCGCGGCTGCCGCACGACATGGCCTTCACCGAGCACTACGCGATCCTCAACGACTTCCCGCTGTACTGGGACCCGGAACTGCTCAGGCAGGGCAGGCATGTGGTCAAGTTCCATCCCGAGCAGCCCTCGCGTTTCGCCATCATCCCGCGCCGCGGCCAGACCCACGAGATCCGCTGGTTCGAGGCTGCGCCGACCTTCGTGCTGCACTTTCTCAACGCCTATGAGGAAGGCGACGAGATCATCCTGGACGGCTACTTCGAGGATGAACCCGAGCCGAAGAACTTCGACGGCGCGCCCAAGGGCTACGAGCGCATGATGTCCTACCTGGACCAGTACAAGATGGGCACCCATCTGCACCGCTGGCGCTTCAACCTGGTCACGGGCCAGACCACCGAGCAGCGGCTGGACAACCGCATCCTGGAATTCGGGATGTTCAACCAGCGTTATGCCACCCGCCCCTACCGCTATGCCTACAGCGCAGTCCAGGTGCCGGGCTGGTTCCTCTTCCACGGCTACGTCAAGCACGACCTGCAGACCGGAGAATCCTGCGAGATCCGGCTGCCCGAGGGCCAGTACGCCAGCGAGGCGCCGTTCGCGCCGCGCATCGATGCGAAGGACGAGGACGACGGCTACCTGGTGACCTTCGTCACCAATGAGACCACCCAGCGTTCCGAAGCGCTGCTGATCGACTGCAAGCGCTTTGCCGAAGGTCCGGTGTGCCGCATCGAACTGCCGCACAAGCTGTGCAGCGGCACCCACTCCTGCTGGGCCAATGGGTCCGACATGCGCGACGGTTTGCTGAGGACGCCATCATGATGAAAACCGCTTTGGTGGCCGCAGCGGGCGGCCTGTGGCTGGTCTGGGTGATCGCGCTGCTGGTGTTCCGCCGCCGGCCGGAGCTGCGCGTGGGCACGCCCCGCGAGTTCGTGTACCCGGTGGCAGCGCTGGTGATCGGCCTGATGTGGCTCTTCAGCACCAAGCACATGCCCGGCTCCTGGTTCCTGGCGCAGTACATGCGTGCCGGCGTGATCGCCGGCGTGCTGCTCACGGCGGTGTGGCTGCTGAGCCTGCTCAAGCGCGACACCGGCATCATGGACGTCGCCTACCCCCTGGCGGCCGCAGTGCCGGTCGTGGTGCTGATCGCGCTGCGCGGCACCTGGTCGCCGCACGAGATCTTCACGGTGGTGCTGGTCGTGTTCTGGAGCGCCCGCATGTCGCTGCATATCGGCATCCGCAATGCGGGGCACGGGGAAGACGGCCGTTATGCCGCCTGGCGGCGCCGCTTCGGGCCGCACTGGTGGTGGTGGAGCTTCTTCCAGGTGTTCACGATGCAGGGGGTGACGGTCTGGCTGTGGTCCCTCGGCCTGATCGGCGCGGTGGCCGCCGGCCCGCGCGACCTCGGCTGGCAGCATGGGCTGGCAGCCCTGCTGTTCGCGGTCGGCTACTACTTCCAGGTGGTGGGCGACCTGCAGCTCGAACGCTTCAAGAAGACCCGCACCGACCGCAGCCAGGTGCTCGATACCGGTCTGTGGCGGCTGTCGCGGCATCCCAACTACTTCGGCGAAGCCGTGGTGTGGTGGAGCTTCGGCGCGCTCGCGCTGGTGCACCCCTGGGGCTGGCTGGCGCTGATCTGCCCGGCCTACGTCACCTGGTTCATGAGTGCGGGCTCGGCCACGCCCATGCAGGACCGCTACCTGGCCAAGACCAAGCCGGCCTATGCCGATTACATGCGCCGGGTGCCGACCTTCTTCCCGTGGAGTCGCCCGAAGTGAGCAACGCCGGGCCGTCCGAGGGTGCTCCGGTGCGCCTGCCGACAGACCTGCAGGGCCGCTGCGCCATCGTCACCGGGGCCGGCAAGGGCCTGGGGCGGGCCTACGCCATGCACCTGGCCGCATGCGGCGCCCGGGTGCTGGTCAACAACCGCCGCCACCCCGGTGAAAGCGATGCTCAGACCTCTGCTGCGCAGACCGTCGAGGCCATCCGTGCCGCCGGCGGCACCGCCCATGCCGACTGGAGCGACGTCACCGACCCGGCCAGCGGGCAAGCCATGGTGGCCCAGGCGCTGGAGCAGCTCGGCGGACTGCATATCGTGGTGGCCAATGCCGGCATCGACAACCCGGCCGCCTTCCACAAGCAGCCGATGGCCGGTTTCCGCACCATCTTCGACACCAGCTTCTTCGGCAACCTGCATCTCGCCCACGCCGCCTGGCCGCACCTGGTGCAGCAGGGCTACGGCCGCATGGTGCTCACGGCCTCCAGCGCAGGCCTGCATGCCAACCACGGGCAATCGGCCTACTCGGCAGCCAAGGCCGCCGTGATCGGCCTGATGCGCGCGCTGGCCATCGAGGGCCGCAGGCACCAGGTCCGCGTGAACGTGATCGCGCCGTACGGCTATTCGCAGATGACCGCGCCCTACATGCCGCCGGACATGGCGCGCAGCTTCGACCCGGCCCTGGTGGCGCCGCTGGTCAGCTGGCTGTGCAGCGAGGCCTGTGACACCACCGGCGAGGTGCTGGTGAGTGGCGCCGGCCTGGTACGCCGGGCCTGCGTCGGCGAGAGCGATGCGCTTCCCCTGCGGGACGGATCGGTCGCCGATGCCGTCCACGGCCTGGAGAGCAAGGCGCTGCAGCCCTATGGCAGTGCCAACGATTCCTTCGCCCGGTTCCTGCAGGAGCTGGCGCGCATGTCCCCACCCACCCATCCATCGACCACACCATGACACACGCCTACATCGCCGACGCCGTCCGCACGCCGAGGGGCAAGGGCAACGACAAGGGCAGCCTCAAGTCCGTCAAGCCCGCCGTGCTGCTGGCGCAGACGCTGCGCGCACTGGCGCAGCGTACCGGCCTGGACACCGGCCGCGTCAACGACGCCATCTTCGGCTGCGTCACACAGACCGCCGACCAGGGCGCCAGCGTGGGCACGCTGGCACTGCCGCTGGCCGGATGGAGCGACTCCGTGTCGGCCGTCACCATCAACCGCTACTGCGCTTCCGGCCTGTCGGCCACCAACTTTGCCGCCCTGCAGGCGTTGCATGGCGACACGCTGGCGCTGGGCGGCGGCGTCGAGATGATGTCCCGCGTGCCCATGGGCAGCGACCAGGGCCCGCTCACGCACGACGCCGAACTGCAGGCGCTGGCGCATATCGTGCCGATCGGCATCGCAGCCGACGCGATCGCCACGCAGCGCGGCTACACCCGCGAGATGCTCGACACCTACGCCGCCAGCTCGCAGCAGCGTGCCGCAGCGGCGGCCGCGCGCGGGCAGGCGCCTTCCCTTGTGCCGGTCGCCGGCCCGGACGGCCAGGTGCTGCTGGACCGCGACGAGAACATCCGCCCGGCCACGACAGCGCAGACGCTGGCCGGCATGCAGCCGGCATTCGCCGGCTGGGGCGCCAAGGGAGGCGACGCCGGTTTTGACGCGCAGTTGTGCCGTCGCCTGCAGCTGGCGGCCATCGACCATGTCCACCATGCCGGCAATTCGCCGGCCATGGCCGACGCGGCAGCGGCCGTGCTGGTGGGTTCGCAGACGGCGCTGCAGGCCGCCGGGCTGCAGGCCCGGGCCCGCATCCTCGGATTCGCCGACACCGGCTCGGACCGCACGCTGGCCCTGACCGGCACCGTCGATGCGGCCCGCCTGGCGCTGGCCCGCGCCGGCAAGCGCGCCGAGGACATGGATCTGTTCGAGATCAACGAAGGCTTCGCCGCGATGGCCCTGCACTTCATGCAGGACATGCAGGTCGGGCACGACCGCATGAATGTGAACGGCGGCGCGATCGCGATCGGCCACGCCATGGGCTGCACCGGCGCCGCGCTGGTCAGCGTGCTGCTCGACGAACTCGAGCGTCGTGATGCCCGCTTCGGCTGCATCTCCATCTGCGGGGCCGCCGGTGTCGCCAGCGCGATGGTGATCGAGCGAATGCGGTAAACCCGCTCGGTACTTACCCTAGAACGCCACCCGGTTCACTTTCCTTACAAGACTTTATTGCTAGACTGGCGAAGGAGACAATCGTGCCCCCCAAAAGCCCCTACCACACGGCCCCTGCGGCCGATTTCACGTGAGCCAGGAACTCGCACAGATCGCCCAGCTGGCGATCAACGGCATGGCCATCGGCGCCATCTACGCGCTGGTCGCGCTGGGCCTGGTGCTGACCTACAAGGCCACCGAGGTGCTGAACTTCGCCCATGGCGACGTGCTCATGGCCTCCAGCTTCGTGGGCTGGGGCCTGATCGTCGGCCTGGGCTGGCCGTTCTGGCTGGCGGCGCTGACCACGGTGGCGCTGGCCGCAATCTTCAGCTGGTTCCTCGATGCACGCGTCATGCGCCTGATCGTCGGTCAGCCGCAGTTCGCCGGTGTCATGCTGACGATCGCCATCGCCTTCATGCTGCGCGGCCTGGTCAGCATGTCCTTCGGGCCCGAGTCCCGCAACTACCCCACACCCTGGTCCGGGCAGAAGACCGAGATCGCAGGCGTCGTCATTGCCGACCTCAGCCTGGTCATCATCGCGGCGGCCCTGCTGATCACGCTGGTTCTGTTCTGGTTCCTGAAGAAGACCGCGCTGGGCGTGGCCATCCAGGCCGCCTCGCAGAACCAGCTCGCCGCCTACCTCAGCGGCATCCGCGTCAAGCGCGTGACCTCGCTGGTGTGGGGCATCTCGGGCGCCATCGCAGCCGTCTGCGGCCTGCTGCTGGCGCCGATCGCCCTGGTCGACATCGGCCTGTGGATCGTCGTGCTCAAGGCGCTGGCTGCGGTCGTTCTGGGTGGTTTCGGCAGTGTGCCGGGGGCCATCCTGGGCGGTCTGCTGCTGGGTGTGATCGAGCAGTTCGCCGGTGTCTACCTGCCCGATGGCTTCAAGGATGCCATGGCCTACCTGGTGCTGATCGGCGTGCTGATCCTGTGGCCACGCGGCCTGCTGGGTGAGGCCCACGGACGGCGCGTCTGAGCAGAACAGCACCATGCGTTTCCATTACGACACTTCCTACCACGACGGCCAGACGCTGCTGCGTTATCCGGTCGGCCGCATCGCCTATGCGGCCCTGCTGCTGGCCCTGCTGGTCGTTCCGTGGGTACTGCCCAAATACTACGTGGGCGAAATCTCCTACGTGTTCATCATGTGCATCGCCAGCCTCGGGCTGATGACGCTGGTGGGCTACACCGGGCAGGTCTCGCTGGGTCACTCCGCCTTCATTGCCATCGGCGCCTACACGGAAACCTGGATGCTGAGCAAGGGCGTGCCATTCGGCCCTTCACTGCTGATCGCAGCCGGCCTGAGCGGCGTCATCGGGCTGGTCATCGGCCTGCCGGCGATCCGCGTCTCGGGCCTGTACCTGGCCATGGTGACCCTGGCGTTTGCCATCCTCACCGAACACACCATCGGCCACTGGAAAGGCGTCACCGGCGGCTTCAACGGCCTGAGCGTCGGCAACCCGGTGCTGGCCGGATTCGACCTCGGTGGCCTCAAGCCCTTCTATTACCTGTGCCTGGGTGTGCTGGTGCTGGTGCTCGCCGGCCTGCTCAACCTGATGCGCTCGAAGACCGGCCGCGCCTTCATGGGCGTGCGGGACTCCGAGGCAGCGGCCTACAGCCTGGGCATCTGGGTGTCCGGCTACAAGGTGCTGGCCTTCGTGATCTCGGCCATGGTGACCGGCCTGGCAGGCGCGCTGCTGGCCCACCATGTGCGCTTCCTCACGCCCGAGGGTTTCGGCCTGATCCTGTCCCTGGAGCTGGTGCTGATGGTCACCATCGGAGGCCTGGGCTCGCTGCGCGGCGCCATCCTCGGCGCGGTGCTGATCAGCATGCTGCCCACCTTCATCTCGCGCATCAAGCCGATGCTGCCGGACCATATCTCCAAGCAGTTCGGCCTGGAGATCTTCGTGTTCGGTCTGGTGCTGGCGGTGTTCGTGCTGTTCGAGCCCAAAGGCCTCAACGGACGCTGGATCAAGTTCAGGACTTTCCTGCAAACCTTCCCGCTGTACCGCAAGGACATGTTCAAGCGCGGCAAGAGCTACATGAAATCGGAGCGCTACAAATGAGCGTCTTTGAAGTCAAGGACGTCTCGCTGCGCTTCGGCGGCGTGCAGGCCGTCGCCAATGTCAGCTTCAATGTGGAGCAGGGCGAGGTATTCGCCATCATCGGGCCCAACGGTGCCGGCAAGACCTCCATGCTCAACGTCATCACGCGGGTGTTCGACCCGAGTGCCGGCAGCGTGGTGTTCGAGGGGCAGGACATCACCCGGCTGCCTCGGCACAAGATCGTGCACAGCGGCATCGCGCGCACCTTCCAGAACATCGAGCTGTTCGAGGGGGGCACCGTGCTCGACAACCTGCTGCTCGGCCGCCACCGCTTCGACCACGGCAGTTTCGTGGCGCAATGGCTCTGGACACCCGGGGTGCGCCGGGCCGAAGCCGCCTCGCGCGCCCATGTCGAGGACGTGATCGACCTGCTCGACCTGATGCCCTACCGCAACAGCCCGGTCGCCGGTCTGCCCTACGGCGTGCGCAAGGTGGTGGAACTGGCCCGCGCACTGTCCACGCAGCCGCGCCTGCTGCTGCTGGACGAGCCGGCATCGGGCCTGAACCCCGAAGAAACCCGCGAGCTCGCCTTCTGGATCGACGACATCCAGAAAGACCTCGGCATCACGGTGATCATGGTCGAGCACGACATGTCGCTGGTCTCCGAAGCCGCCGACCGCGTGTTGTGCATGAACCTGGGCCAGGTGCTGGCACTGGGAACCCCGGCGCAGGTGCAGGGTGACCCGGCCGTGATCGCGGCCTACCTGGGG
>JBIKTP010000095.1:0-7577 GCA_044348035.1 Burkholderiaceae bacterium | reverse complement strand
TGCTCGCGCAATGGCTACCGCTACCTGGGTCAGCATTTCGCCGCCAACGGCGTGGCCAGCATGCACCTGCAGCATGTGGGCAGCGACCGCCGGGTGTGGACCGGCGGAAACGTGTTCAGCATGATCAGCCGCCTGCAGGATGCGGCACAGGACCGGGAGGCGATCGCGCGGGCGCTGGACCTGCGTTTTGCGCTCGACATGCTGCTGGCCAGTGAGGTCGCGCCCCGGCTGGATGCCGGGCGCATCGTCGCCGCCGGCCACAGCTATGGCGCCAACACCGCCTTGCTGGCCGCAGGCGCGCGCGTGGAGCGTGAGGGCCGGATCGTCGACTTGCGCGACCCCCGTGTGGTGGCCGCCATCGTCATCTCGGCGCCGCCGTTCTATGGCGATGGCGACCCCCGGCCGATCCTGGCCGGTGTACAGGTGCCCAGCCTGCATGTCACAGCCACCGCAGACGTGATCAACATCCCCGGCTACTACAGCGGCGCCAGCGACCGTGTGGCCCTGTTCGATGCCCTGGGCACCAAGGCCAAGTGGCTGGCTGTGTTCGAGGGCGGTTCGCACAGCATGTTCACCGACCGTGCGGGTTCCGGTGGTGTGGTGCTCAACCCGCAGGTCAAGGCGGCCACCAAGGAGCTGTCGCTGGCGTTCCTGAGGATGGTGTTCGAGGGCCAGGCCAGCGACCTGGAGGCCTGGCCGCGCCGCCACGCATCCATCCTGGCGCGCTTCTCGGCTGCGGGGTGAACGGGTCGGGCCCTCTACGGTGCGAGGCCGCTGTCAGGCGGCCTTGCCAGACCCTGAATCTGCATTGACGATGCGGGTCCACCCGTAGAGGTCGTGCGCCCGCCCATACTGGATGTCCGTCAGCGCCCGGTAGAGGTGTGTTGCCACCGGCCCTGCCGCACCGTCGCCGACCACCACATCGCGCCCATGGTGCCCGATGCGGCCGATGGGCACGATGACCGCCGCCGTGCCCATGCAGAAGGCTTCGGTGATGCGCCCGGCGGCGATGTCGGCCAACACCGTGTTGACGTCTAGCCGTTCCTCACGCATCGGATAACCCAGGTCTGGCGCCAGCCGCAGCACAGAGTCGCGCGTGATGCCTGGCAGGATGCTGCCCGACAGTGCCGGAGTGACGATCTCGCCGCCGCCGTAGACGAACGCGACGTTCATGGCGCCTGCCTCTTCGACGAAGCGGCGTTCGATCGCATCGAGCCACAGCACCTGCTGGTAGCCCGCGGCGCGCGCTGCTTCCGTGGCCACGAGGCTGCCGGCATAGTTGCCGATGGTCTTTGCCGCGCCGGTGCCACCCGGCGCCGCGCGCACATGCTGTTCCTCGACGCGCACCGCCACCGGCTGGAAGCCTCCTGCAAAGAACGGCCCGACCGGGCTCAGCACGATGTAGTGCAGGTAGGTGCGGCTGGCGCGCACCTCGAACGTGGCCTCGGTGGCCACCATCACCGGCCGGATGTAGAGCGAGGCGCCGTCTCCGTGCGGCGCCCAGGCGTGCTCCAGCGCCAGCAGGGCCTCGATGCCGGCGACGAACTCCGCCGGTTCGATGGGGGGCATCGCAAGCCGCTCGGCCGAGCGGTTGAAGCGCTCGGCATTGTCCTCGGGGCGGAACAGTGCAAGCCGGCCATCAGGCTGCCGGTAGGCCTTGGTGCCTTCGAAGATCGCCTGGCCGCAGTGCAGCAGGTGCGCGCCCGGGTCGAGGTCGATGCTGCTGCGCGGCCCGATGGTGGCGTCGTGCCAGCCACGCCCGGCCTCGAAGTGGCGGGTGAACACGCGGCGCGTAAAAACCTTGCCGAAGCCGAGCGGTTCGGGCAGGGTGACGGGCGAGGTGTCGGCGATGGGGTCTATCCGGATGTGCATGGTGATGTGGGGTGAGGGACCGGGAAGGGCCCGGGATCGTATGATGCCGTGGCCAGGCGGCATCCGTCCAGAATTCTTCTACCGATCAGCGACATGAATAACGTCAAATTCGATTTCAGCGACTCCACCGCCCTGGTGACCGGGGGGGCCAGCGGCATGGGCGCGCAAGTGGCGCGGCTGTTCGCCGAGGCCGGCGCCGATGTCGTGGTGGTGGACGCCAACGCGGCGCTCGCCAGCCAGACCGCCCAGGCCATCGGAGCCACCGCGGTGGTCGGCGATGTCAGCGACCCGGAGTTCTGCAACCGGGTGGTGGCCGACACGGTGGCGCGGACCGGGCGCCTGAATGCGGTCGTCAATGCGGCCGGCATCATCGCCCGCAAGACCGGCATCGACACCAGCGACGCGGAATGGCAGCGTGCCATGGCCGTCAACGCGGGCGGCGTGTTCTACATGAGCCGTGCAGCCGGGCGCCACATGCGGGCGCACGGGGGCGGGGCGGTCGTCAATTTCGGCAGCATCTGGGGTGAGCTTGGTGGCCCGGGGGCGCAGGCCTACGCAGCAAGCAAAGGGGCGGTGCACCAGGTCACACGCACCTTCGCACTCGAGCTGGCCCGTGACGGCGTGCGCTTCAACTGCGTCTGCCCCGGGGAGGTGGACACGCCCATGCTGCGTGCTGCCGGCCGCACGGTGCCCCTGAGCGATGCGCAGGCTGCCGAGATGGGCCTGCGCGTGGTGCCGATGGGCCGCCTGGCACTCCCGCACGAGATCGCGCGGGTCGCGGTGTTCCTGTGCAGCGATGCCGCCAGCTACATGACCGGTGCCATGGTCTACGTCGACGGCGGCTACAGCACGCAGTAGGCCGCCATGCAGTACCGCCCCTTCGGCCGGACCGGCCTCAAAGTGTCTTCGCTGGTGCTGGGAACCGACAACCTGGCCAATCCCACACCCGAGGCCGAGAGCCTGGCCATCCTGGATGCCGCCGTTGCCGGGGGCATCAACCTGATCGACACCAGCAACAGTTATGCCGGTGGCGAGGCCGAGCGGCTGATCGGCAAGTGGCTGGGCACCCGCACCCGGCGCGACGACGTGCTGGTGGCCACCAAGGTGTTCTACCCCACCGGCACGGGCGTCAACGATCGGGGCCTGACACGCCACCACATCCTGCGCGCCTGCGAGGATTCGCTGCGCCGGCTGAACACCGATTACATCGACCTCTACCAGACCCACCGCCCGGACCCCGACACGCCGCTGGAGGAAACCCTGCATGCGCTCGACACGCTGGTGCGCGACGGCAAGGTGCGCTACATCGGCAGCAGCACCACGCCGGCCTGGCAGGTGGTGGAGGGTGTGCGCACCAGCGAGCGCCACAACCTGGTGCGGTTTGCCAGCGAGCAGTCGCCCTACAACCTGCTGGAGCGGCGCATCGAGAACGAACTGATTCCCGCCTGCCAGAAGCATGGCGTGGCCCTGCTGACCTGGTCGCCGATGGCCATGGGCATGCTGGCCGGGCGCTATGCGGCGGCCGACCAGCCGCCCGGCGACAGCCGTGCCACGCTGCGCGGCGGCATCTATGCCGAACGGGTGACACGGCGGGGCGTTGAGGTGGGCTTGCAGTTTGCGGCCCTGGCACGCGCTGCGGGCCACGACCCGGCGCAACTGGCCTACCTGTGGGTGAAGGACCAGCCGGGCGTGACGGCACCCATCATCGGCCCGCGCTCGATGGCCCAACTCCAGCAGGCCTTGCCGGTGGCGGACATGCAACTCACCGATGAAATGCGCCAGGCCTGCGACGCGCTGGTGGCGCCGGGCAGCGTGGTGGCGAGTTTCTTCAACTCGGCGGCCTGGATGAAGTGGAAGATTGCCTGAGCGGGCCGCTCAGCCGACCGACGCGCGGTAAAGGGCCCATTCCCCGGGGACACCCTTGAGCGCATGGCTTCCACGCGCCTCGAAAGTGATGCCGGACCCCGCCACCAGGTCCTTCGTGGTGCCGGACACCAGAACCTCCCCCGTGCCGGCGTGTGCCATCACCCGCGCCCCGATGTGCACGGCCATGCCGCTGACCTTGTCGCCCTGGGCTTCCACCTCGCCGGTGTGCAACCCGGCCCGGATACCGATGCCCAGTTCCTGAAGCGCGGCACCCAGGGCTGCCGCACAGCGGATGGCCCGCGCCGGGCCGTCGAAGGTGGCGAACAGGCCGTCCCCCGCAGTGTCGACCAGCAGCCCGCGGTGTTCGGCCAACTGTGCGCGGCCAACTGCATGGAACTTCTGCAACAGCGCGCTCCACGCCTTGTCACCCAGGCGGGCCGCCATGTCGGTCGACCCCACGATGTCGGTGAACAGCACCGTGGCCAGCCACCGACCGGCCTGCGCATCGGACGGCTCGCGGACCCAGCCGTCAACGGCAAAACGGCACAAGGCGTCCACCACGTCATCGGCCGGGCTGGCGTACAGGAAATGGTCGACCCCCGGTGTTTCCAGATACACCGCGTCCGGTATGTGGTCTGCCAGGTAGCGGCCATTGCCCACGGGGACGACGAGATCTCCACGCCGCTGGATGACCAGGGTCGGGCGACGAATCTGGGGCAGCACGAAGCGTGCGTCGATCTGGTCGTTGGCGATGACCAGCTTGCGCATTGCACTGGGGGACGCTGTAAGGCGCTGCATGCGTGCAACATATTCGGCAGACACCGGGTCATCCGCCCGGCTGGGAGCGAAACCGCGCACCGACGCGGGTGTGCCCCAGCTCTTGCCGAGCATCAGCAGCATCTGGTCCAGCGGCGGCATGAAAGGGTAGTCCGGCGCCTGCGTGAACCGCGCCATCGTGCCATACAGCACCAGGCGCTCGACCAGCGCCGGGAAGCTCGCGGTGAACAGGGCCGCCACGGTTCCCCCCTCGGACAACGCAAACAAAACGGCTCTGGCCGAACCGACCGCGTGCATCACGGCACGCAGATCATCCATGCGCCTCTCCAGTGTGGGTACGCCCTCGAACCTGTCCGACATGCCCTGGCCTAGCTTGTCGAACAGGATCACCCGGAAGCTCTGTCCCAGGCGCCGCATGAGGGACACATAATCCGGCGCGCGCCAGCATTCTTCCAGGTGCGAGATGGTGCCCGGTACCACCACCAAATCCTGTGAGCCACTGCCGAACACCTGGTAGGCGATGCTCAGGCCGCCGGACTCGGTGTATCGGGTTTGCGGCGGCGTGAAGTCCGTGGTCATGCCACTACTCTAGCGCAGGCGCAGTACACCTTTCAGGCGGCCGATAGGTTCCCGGCCATTCCAGGTGGGCCTGCGTCACTCCCCCAGGCTTCGAGCGCTGGGCTGCGCGAAATAGAACCACTCGTTGCCCGCCACCGCCGACGCATTCGGAAACACGATGAACCCGTCCTGCGGCGCCCGCACCGGCGTGCCGTCATGGCGCACGCCGATGTCCTGTCCGGCTTGCAGGGGGTCATAGCTGGACCAGGTGCGGCTGAAGCGGTCGTCGGCATGCAGCCGGTCCACGACCTCGGCCAGGCGCAGGAACTCGATCCCCGCGGTGGCGGCCGGTGCAGGTGCATCCACCAGTCGCAGATGGGCGAGCGTATTGCAGATGGCACGCCACGCGACCTCGGGCGCCTGCGGGTCCTGGTGCTGGCCGCATTCCAGCGTCAGCGCATAACCGCCGCTGCTGCGCATGGCCTCGGTGGTGCCCACGCCATACTGCGGGTCGGTGCTCAGCAGATGGGCCCGCTCGGTCGGCGCGGTGCGCTCCAGCCGCCGCTGCACGCCCACGGCGTAGGTCTGCAGCCAGCCTTCGACGATGCGCCGCGGGCCCAGGCGCAGGGCCAGTGCCTGCTCCTGGGCCGCGTGGGTAAAGGGCTCCAGCGCACCAACGTTGTCGACCGGCCCCAGCATCACGAAGGGCTCGCCCGGCGACTGGAAGGAATGCAGGTCCAGCAGCACATCATGCTCGGCCAGCAGCGGGGTCAGGATGTTGGCGAGGCGGTCCTCGAAGTCCTGCGGAGTGGCGGTGGGCACCAGATTGCGGTTGAGGTTGCGTTCCCCGTTGCGCTGCTGCCGGTTGTAGGCCAGCGGGTTGGTGATCGGCACCAGGGTCAGGCTGCCGCGGGCCAGCACCATTTCGCCAGCGTCCAGCGCGGCCACGGTGCGGGCGATGGCGCGCGCGCCGCAGGTCTCGTTGCCATGCACGGCGCCCAGCACGATCAGCCGGGGGCCGGGCTGGAGGCCCTGGAAGCGGTGGATGTGCAGGCTGGTGGTGGGGGCGTTGCCGGGGGTGGGGAGGGTCATGGCGCGTGATTATGGTCGAGCGCCGCCGACACGAAATCGATGTGCCGCACCCGGTGCGCCCCACGGGCGGCCACCTGGGCATCGTGCGTGACCAGCAGGACACCGAATCCCTGCGCGCTGGCACAGTCGTTGAGCAGCTGCATCATGCGCTTCTGCGTCACCGGGTCCAGGCGCGAGCCGGGTTCGTCGGCGAACACGAATGCGGGCTTCATGAGCAGCACCCGCAGGAGCGCGAAACGCTGCAGTTCCCCCCCCGACACCTGCGACGGAAGCCGGTCCAGCAGTTCGTCGCCCAGGCGCAGCCTGTGCATCAGCGACTGTCCGTCGGCCAGGCTCAGACGGTGGCGTGTGACGAGATCGCGCAGGCTGTCGCGCAGGCTGCGCCGGGGGGCGAAGGCGGCTGGCGGGTCCTGGTAGAGCTTCTGCTGCGACCAGGGCCTTTGCGTGGCGGGCCGGATCACCTGGCCGCGGTCGGCGCGCTCCAGGCCGAGCAGGATATGCCCCAGCGTGGTCTTGCCACACCCGCTGGGCCCGGGGATGGCCACGATCTCGCCGGCATCGACCGACAGGTCCACGTTTTCGAAGAGGCGCTGCCGGCCAAACGCCTTGGCCAGCCCCGTGCCGGCCACGACAGGCTGCCGGTTGCCGGGCAGGGCATGGGGCATCGGTTCCCAGTTCGCAGGGTCGGCCTGCACCAGCTCCCGGCTGTAGGCGTGCTGCGGTCGGGTCAGCACCTCGCTGGCAGGGCCCTGTTCCACGATGCGGCCCTCCAGCATGATGGCGACCCGCCCGCCCAGGCGCCGCGCCAGCGCGACATCGTGGGTGATCGTGATCAGCGCATGGTCCGGTTGCAGATGCGCGGCCAACAAGGTGCCGACCTGGTCGCGCAGTGCCGCGTCCAGCCCCTTGGTCGGCTCGTCGGCGATCAGCAGGCGTGCGCCGGCAGCACTGGTTGCCGCGAAGGACACGCGTTGCGCCATTCCGCCGGACAGCTGGTGCACCTCGGCCACCTGGCCCAGGCCGCGCATGGTCGGGTTCAGCGCCAGCCAGGGCTCCTGCGGCAGCATGGCCAGGGCCCGGCCCCACAGGGCCTGGCGCGCCGGCGGCGCCAGCCGGGTGAGCTCCTGCCCCCATGCCGCGATCGACCCGGTGGCACTGACGCCGCGCGGCAGCGTGCCCATGATGGCCTGCGCCAGCAGGGACTTGCCGGAGCCCGATTCGCCGAGGATCGTCAGGTGGTCGCCGGCGCCCAGCTGCAGGTCCAGCCGGTGCACGATCACGCCGCCGCCCTGCGCGGCAGCGGCGCGGATCTCGAGCCCCGCGACCTCGAGCGCGGGCGTCATGGCGCCTCCCCGGTGCGGGCCAGCGCCTGCAAGGCGGCCACGCAGACCAGCAGCACCACCACCGGCGCC
>JBIKTP010000093.1:0-7585 GCA_044348035.1 Burkholderiaceae bacterium | reverse complement strand
CAAGGGCACCTACATCCGGACCCTGGCCGAGGACATCGGCGAGGCACTCGGTTGCGGGGCCCACCTGGGCGCGTTGCGACGGGTGGCGACGGGTGATTTCGGGCTGGCGCACAGCGTCACCCTGGAGCATCTCGCGGCCATGACGGAAGACGAGCGGCTGGCATGCCTGTTGCCTGTGGATGCCCTGTTGCCCGGGCATCTGGTGGTGGAACTGGGCCCTGAAGATGCCGGCCGGTTCCTGAGCGGCGTGCGCCGACGCGGGCACTGGGTAAATTGCGAGCGGGTGGCGGTGTACGGCACCGAACCGCGCGCCCTGCTGGGGACCGGCCATGTGGCCGGTGGAGAACTGATACCGGGGCGCCTGTTGAGCCCGATCGAAATCACACAGACGCTGGCCGCCCGCTGAGGCGCCCGGTGGAGCGGTACCGAGATTACTGAAAGAGAACCATGAGCTACAAACAGATTCGCAACATCGCCATCATTGCCCACGTGGACCATGGCAAGACCACGCTGGTCGACATGCTTCTGCGCCAGAGCGGAACCTTCCGCGCCAATGAAAAGGTGGCCGAGCGCGTGATGGACAGCAACGACCTCGAAAAGGAACGCGGCATCACGATCCTGGCCAAGAACTGTGCCGTGGACTGGAAGGACACCCACATCAACATCGTGGACACCCCCGGCCACGCCGATTTCGGCGGCGAGGTGGAACGCGCGTTGTCGATGGTCGATGGCGTGATGCTGCTGATCGACGCCGTCGAAGGCCCGATGCCGCAGACGCGCTTCGTGACCAAGAAGGCGCTGGCCCTGGGCCTCAAGCCGATCGTGGTGGTGAACAAGGTCGACCGCCCCGGCGCGCGCCCGGACTACGTCATCAACGCCGCCTTCGACCTGTTCGACAAGCTCGGCGCCACCGAGGAACAGCTGGATTTCCCGGTGGTGTATGCATCCGGCCTGAACGGCTGGGCCTCGATGGACGAAGGCGCGCCCGGAGAGCAATGGGGCAAGGACCTGGGGCCCCTGTTCGACACCGTGCTGTCCCATGTGCCCGCCAACAAGGGCGACCCGGCTGCCCCGCTGCAGCTGCAGATCAGCTCGCTGGACTATTCCACCTACGTCGGGCGCATTGGCGTGGGCCGGATCAGCCAGGGTACCTTGCGTGTGAACCAGGAAGTGATGGTCATGGAAGGTCTGGAGGGCAGGTCGAGCAAGTCCAAGGTGCAGCAGATCCTGAAATTCGACGGTCTGGAGCGCTTGCCAGCCACCGAAGCGGGCCCGGGTGACATCGTGCTGGTCAGCGGCATCGAGCAGGTGGGCATCGGCGTCACGCTGACCGACCCGCTCAAGCCGGCGCCACTGCCGATGCTCAAGATCGACGAACCCACGCTGACGATGAACTTCTGCGTCAACAATTCGCCGCTGGCCGGACGGGAGGGCAAGTTCGTGACCAGCCGCCAGCTGCGCGACCGGCTGGACCGCGAACTGCAGGCCAATGTGGCGCTGCGGGTCAGCGACACCGACGAAGACGGCATCTACGAAGTCTCCGGACGGGGCGAACTGCACCTGACCATCCTGCTGGAGAACATGCGTCGCGAAGGTTACGAGCTGGCAGTGTCCAAGCCGCGTGTGGTGTTCCGCATGGTCAACGGCGAGAAGCACGAGCCGATAGAGATGCTCACGGTCGACATCGAGGAGGGCCACCAGGGCGGCGTGATGCAGGCGCTGGGCCTGCGCAAGGGCGACCTGATCAACATGGAGCCGGACGGCCGCGGCCGTGTGCGCCTGGAGTACCGAATTCCAGCGCGGGGGCTGATCGGCTTTCAGAATGAATTCCTGAACCTGACGCGCGGCACCGGCCTGGCCAGCAACATCTTTGACGGCTACGAAGCCTACCGCGGCGACATCGAAAGCCGCAAGAGCGGCGTGCTGATCAGCATGGACGACGGCGAGATCGTGACCTACGCCCTGGGCAAGCTCGACGACCGCGGCCGCATGTTCGTGAAGGCGGGCGACCCGGTGTACGAGGGCATGATCGTGGGCATCCACAGCCGTGACAACGACCTGGTGGTCAATGCCGTGCGCATGAAGCAGCTCACCAACTTCCGGGTGTCGGGCAAGGAAGACGCGATCAAGATCACGCCCCCTATCCAGCTCACGCTGGAGTACGCCGTGGAGTTCATCGAGGAAGACGAGCTGGTCGAGATCACGCCCAAGAGCATCCGCCTGCGCAAGCGCCACCTGAAGGAGCACGAGCGCAAGAAGGCCAGCCGCGAGGCGCTCTGACCCTGCGGCGCAGGCCAGGCGCCCCGGCCCTCAGCGGTGGCGCGTCTTCATGACGCGCTCCACCTCGCGCTTGCCTTCGCGGTCCTTGATGGTGTCGCGCTTGTCGTGCTCGGCCTTGCCCTTGGCCAGCGCGATCTCGCATTTCACCTTGCCCGCCTTCCAGTGCAGGTTGATCGGCACCAGCGTGTAGCCTTTCTGCTCGACCTTGCCGATCAGGCGCTTGATCTCCGCCTTGTGCATCAGCAGCTTCTTGGTGCGGACCTTGTCCGGGCTGATGTGGGTCGACGCGCTGTGCAGCGGGTTGATCTGGCATCCGATCAGGAACAGCTCGCCGTCGCGGATCACCACATAACCGTCGGTCAGCTGCACCTTGCCTTCACGCAGCGACTTGATCTCCCAGCCTTCCAGCACCATGCCGGCCTCGAAGCGCTCCTCGAAGAAGTAGTTGTAGGCCGCCTTCTTGTTGTCGGCGATCCGGGTCGGCTTCTGGGCGGGGGAGTCGGGTTTCTTGGCCATGGTGCAAGGTGGGGTTGTAAGGCTTCAGTGCAAGGTGCCCGAGTGGAGGGCTTGTCTACAATCCCGCGCAGCCCCGCATTCTATGAAAACCGTCAACAAGTCCGTCCTGATCTGGTACCACCCGGCGGAAATGTATGCCCTGGTGACCGACGTCCCCGCCTATCCGCAGTTCCTGCCCTGGTGCGACCATGCAGCCGTGGTCAGCGAGGACGGGCAGGGCATGACGGCCGAGGTCGGCATCTCGTTTGGCGGCATCCGGCAGGTCTTCACCACCCGCAATCTGCATACGCCGGCGCGCGAGGTTGCGGTGCAGCTGGTCGAAGGCCCGTTCTCGCGGCTTGACGGCCAGTGGCGCTTTCACCCCCTGGGCGACGGCAGCCAGCGCGCCTGCCGCGTGGAACTCGAGCTGCACTATGGCTTTGATAACGCCACGCTCGGCCGGCTGGTCGGGCCGGTGTTTGACCGCATTGCCGGCAGCCTGGTGGATGCCTTCGTCAAACGTGCCGAGCAGGTCTACGGCTGAAGCCATGGCGCTGCATGTGACCGTGGTGTATTCACCTGGTGCCCGCGTGGTGCACGAGCGCAGTCTGGTGCTGCCAGACGGTGCCACGGTGGAACAGGCTCTGGACGCCTGCGGCTGGCGCGGCGAGGTGGGCCAGTCCGGCGAAGGTGTCGCGTTGCTCGGTGTGTGGGGCCGCAAGGTCACCGCGCAGCAACTGCTGCGTGACCAGGACCGGGTGGAAATCTACCGTGCCTTGACGGTGGACCCGAAGGTGGCGCGCAGGGCGCGGTTCGTCAAGCAGGGAGCACGTGCGAGCGGCTTGTTCGCCCGGCGACGGCCAGGGGCAAAAGCGGGCTACTAGCAGGCAGACTTCAGCGGGCTGTGACCAGGCGACCGGGTATGCGCCCCGATACGCGGCCTGGGCGCTACTTGCAGTTCGTCTCCATGACGGTCTGGATGCGCTTGAGTTCGGCGGCCCGGCCTGCATCGTCCAGAATTTCCCGCTCGCCATTGGCCTTGGTGTGCGAAACGCGAACACCTGAATCCATCAGTGTCTTGTTGGCCTTTGCGCGTTCGCAATTGTCGGCGCGGGCCTTCTGCGCGCGGTCTTCGTCGGCCTTGACCTTGGCCAGGGCTGCCGCCTCGGCCTGCTTCTTCTTTTCGGCCAGTTCCTTGTCGACGCCCGAAAGCCGGGGGGTACCCAGCGCCTGGCCATCGCCACCCGAGGGGGCTGCGGCGGCGGATGCCGCAGCGGACGGCGCTTGTGCACCTGCGGGAGGGGTTGCAGCCGGTACGGCCACGGTGCGGGCACCTCCGCCTGGTTGTTTCAGGATGTTTTTGGCCGGAATCTCGGGCGGCGGCGCCCGGTCGCTGAAGACCTTGCGGCCATCCTTGTCGACCCACTGCCATTGGGCCTGGGCTCCGACGCAGGCCAGGCAAAGCCCCAGCGCCAAAAAGAGTCGATTCCACTTCATGGGCGCAGTGTACCGCGCAAGCCTGGCTGCGGCCACGGGTACAATTGCCCATTTGGAGCTTCGACATGCGCCTGCTCGGCAAAGCGCTGACCTTCGACGATGTGTTGTTGGTGCCAGCGTACTCCCAGGTCCTGCCCAAGGACACTTCCCTCAGCACCTGCTTCTCCCGCAACATCACGCTGAACCTCCCCCTGGTGTCTGCCGCCATGGACACGGTCACCGAGGCGCGCCTGGCCATCGCCATCGCGCAGGAAGGCGGAATCGGCATCGTCCACAAGAACCTCTCCGCGCGCGACCAGGCGGCCCAGGTGGCGCGTGTAAAACGCTATGAATCGGGTGTGCTGCGCGACCCTGTGGTCATCACCCCCAGCCACACGGTGCGCCAGGTCATCGATCTTTCGGAGCAACTGGGTGTGTCCGGGTTCCCCGTGTGCGACGGCGGCAAGGTGGTCGGCATCGTGACCGGGCGCGATCTGCGGTTCGAGACCCGCTACGACATTCCTGTCAGCCACATCATGACGCCGCGCGAAAAGCTCGTCACCGTGCCCGATGGCACGACGCTGCTGGAGGCCAAGGCGCTGCTGAACAGGCACAAGCTGGAGCGCCTGCTGGTGGTCAATGATGCCTTCGAACTCAAGGGCCTGATCACCGTCAAGGACATCACCAAGCAGACCAGCTTTCCCAATGCCGCCCGCGATGCCCAGGGCAAGCTGCGCGTCGGTGCGGCGGTCGGTGTGGGCGAGGGCACCGAGGAACGCGTAGAGGCGCTGGTGCGCGCCGGCGTCGATGCGATCGTCGTCGACACGGCGCACGGCCATAGCCAGGGCGTGATCGAGCGCGTGCGCTGGGTCAAGAAGCACTACCCCCAGATAGACGTGATCGGAGGCAACATTGCCACCGGCGCGGCAGCCCTGGCGCTGGTCGAGGCGGGCGCGGATGCGGTCAAGGTCGGTATCGGTCCAGGCTCGATCTGCACCACCCGCATCGTCGCCGGTGTGGGTGTGCCGCAGATCATGGCCATCGACAACGTCGCCACCGCGCTGCTGGGCACCGGCGTGCCCCTGATCGCCGATGGCGGCATTCGCTACAGCGGTGATATCGCCAAGGCAATTGCCGCAGGCGCCAGCACCGTGATGATGGGCGGCATGTTCGCAGGCACCGAGGAAGCCCCCGGCGAGGTCATCCTCTACCAGGGCCGCAGCTACAAGAGCTACCGTGGCATGGGCTCGATCGGCGCCATGCAGCAGGGCAGCGCCGACCGGTATTTCCAGGAGTCCAGCACCGGCAACCCCAATGCCGACAAGCTGGTGCCCGAGGGCATCGAGGGCCGTGTGCCCTACAAGGGCTCCATGGTGTCCATCGTGTACCAGATGTCCGGCGGCCTGCGCGCCAGCATGGGTTATTGCGGCTGCCCCACGATCGTCGACATGCAGAGCAAGGCGGAGTTCGTCGAAATCACGGCAGCCGGCATCCGCGAGAGCCATGTGCACGACGTGCAGATCACCAAGGAAGCCCCCAACTACCGCGCCGACTAGGGCCCGGTTGTCGCCATGCAGCACCAGAAAATTCTCATTCTCGATTTCGGCTCCCAGGTCACACAGCTCATCGCCCGCCGCGTGCGCGAAGCCCATGTGTTCTGCGAAGTCGTGCCCTGCGACGTCTCCAGCGACTGGATCCACCACTACGCGGCAGACGGCATGCTCAAGGGCATCATCCTGTCGGGCAGCCATGCCAGCACCTACGAGGAGCACGACCTGCGTGCTGCGCAGGCGGTGTACGAGCTCAACATCCCGGTGCTGGGCATCTGTTATGGCATGTTCACGATGGCGGTGCAGCTGGGCGGGCGCGTCGCACCCAGTGCCAAGCGGGAGTTCGGCCATGCCGACGTCCGCGCGCATGGCCACACGACCCTGCTGAATGGCATCCAGGATTACGCCACCTCGATGGGCCACGGCATGCTGAAGGTCTGGATGAGCCACGGCGACAAGGTCACCGAGATGCCACCCGGCTTCAAGCTGATGGCCAGCACCGACAGCTGCCCGATCGCCGGCATGGCCGACGAAGAGCGCCGCTTCTACGGTGTGCAGTTCCACCCGGAAGTGACGCACACCCAGCGCGGTGCGGCCATCCTCGAGCGCTTCGTGCTGGAGATCTGCGGCACCCGGGCAGACTGGATCATGGGTGACTACATTGCCGAGGCGGTCGAGAAGATCCGTGCCCAGGTCGGCACCGAAGAGGTGATCCTCGGCCTGTCCGGCGGCGTCGATTCTTCGGTGGCGGCGGCCTTGATCCACCGCGCGATCGGCGACCAGCTCACCTGCGTGTTCGTCGACCACGGCCTGCTGCGCCTGGATGAAGGCGACATGGTGATGGACATGTTCGCCGGCAAGCTGCATGCCAAGGTGCTGCGGGTCGATGCGTCGGAACAGTTCCTCGGCCACCTGGCCGGCGTGACCGACCCGGAAGCCAAACGCAAGATCATCGGGCGCGAATTCGTCGAGGTTTTCAAAGCCGAGGCCGGCAAGCTCAAGGCCGACCAGTCGCGCCATGTGGCCTGGCTGGCCCAGGGCACGATCTATCCGGACGTGATCGAGTCCGGGGCTGCGGGCGCCAAGAAGTCGGTCACCATCAAGAGCCACCATAACGTCGGCGGTCTGCCCGAGCAGCTGGGCCTGAAGCTGCTGGAGCCGCTGCGCGAGCTGTTCAAGGACGAAGTGCGCGAACTCGGCGTGGCGCTGGGCCTGCCGCACGCCATGGTGTACCGCCATCCCTTCCCGGGGCCCGGCCTGGGCGTGCGCATCCTGGGAGAGGTGAAGAAGGAATACGCCGACCTGTTGCGCCGGGCAGATGCCATCTTCATCGAGGAGCTGCGTGCCACGATCGACCCGGACAGCGGCAAGAGCTGGTATGCGCTGACCAGCCAGGCCTTTGCGGTGTTCCTGCCCGTCAAGAGCGTGGGGGTGATGGGCGATGGCCGCACCTACGACTATGTCGTGGCGCTGCGCGCCGTGCAGACCAGCGACTTCATGACAGCCGACTGGGCCGAGCTGCCCTATGCGCTGCTCAAGAAGACCTCGGGGCGCATCATCAACGAGGTGCGCGGGATCAACCGTGTCACCTACGACATCAGTTCGAAGCCGCCGGCGACCATCGAGTGGGAGTAAAGGCCAATATTTGCTGCGCAGCAAATATTGCCTCAATGACGAAAATTCGATAGAGTGCCTTTATTCGCTGAACAGCGGATAACCCATGAGGCATGGTCGTGAACACATCTGAAGTCGAGAGCGCGTTGATCGCCGAACTCCTGGAAGCC
>JBIKTP010000092.1:0-7602 GCA_044348035.1 Burkholderiaceae bacterium | reverse complement strand
CTGTGAGCTGCTTGGTCCTGCCCAAGCGCCGACGGACGAGTCCAAGAGCGGCCAGTGCCACTCCCATCAGGGAGAGTACGCCAGGTTCAGGCACGACTGACGAGACGGACTCGTACCCAGCCGCACAGGCAATTGGGCCCGCGAGATACCCGTCCATCGCTCTCAATGCCAGGACGTTGTTGCCTTCACGAAGGAAAGGTGTAAGGTCAACGGTGAGCGGGACAGGCTGGCCGCTGCCATTCAGTCGGCCCGGCGCCGCTGCGCCACCAGCCAGTGTGGTCAAGGTCAGTCGAGCAGGTCGCCAAAGCCTATATCAGCCCCAGATCGCGCGGCTCTGCCCCGGGGAAGACGGTGGCCAGCTGTGCCGGGCTCAGGCCAAACTGGCGCGCCAGCAGGCCGCCGAGCAGGCTGCGGTACTCGTTGAGCACCGGGTAGTCGCGGTTCTGGAACAGGTTGGCGGCTGTCACAGGCAGCTGCTCCCCAGCCACCTGGCCACCGCGCAGGCCGCCGCCGAGCAGCCAGTACACGCTGCCGTGGCCGTGGTCGGTGCCGTTGTTGCCGTTTTGCCGGAAGGTGCGGCCGAACTCGCTCACCACCACCACCGTGGTCTCGCGCCAGCGGCCGCCCATTTCCTGCGCGTAGGCGGCCAGGCCGCGGCCCAGTTCTTCGAAGCGGTTGGCCAGCTGTCCGCTGGCGCCGCCCTGGGCCACATGGGTATCCCAGCCACCCACATCAACAAAACCCAGGCTGTAGCGGCCTTTCATCAGCCTGGCAATGCGCCGCGCCTCCAGCTCGAAGCCCTTGGCGCTGATGGCGTTGCGGCTGGCGGCGTCCATCTCGGCAGCCATTTCGCGCACCACTTCGTCGCGCACCGTGAAGCCCTGGTTGACCGAGCCTGCCAGTTCGGTGCCCTGGTACATGGCGCTGATGATGCTGCTCTGGCGCGCGTCCACCGCCGGCTTGGCCACGGCACGCAGCGCGGTGTTGGGTATCTGGATGTCGCCCTGCATCACCAGTGGCAGCCGGTCGGTGAAGGCCATGGCGCCCGCGCCCTTGAGCGTGGCGGCCAACCGGTTCAGGAAGCCCGAGCGGTAGTTGCGGCCGCCATCCAGGGCCTGCCCGAGCTCGATACCGTCCTGCGTCTCGAAGTGGCTGCGCGTGGTGTCGTGCGTGCCGGCAAAAGGCACAAACGCCGCCTGTCCCTGCTGGAATAGCGGGTACACGCTGTCGCGCAGCGCCGGATGCAGGCCCCAGTCGGCGTTCACCGGCAGCGCCGCGCTGGCATCCTTGCCCGAGCGGGCCACGGCGATGGTGGGCCGCGCCTCGTAGTAGAAGCTGCTGCTCACGGGTACCAGCAGGTTGGCCGCGTCGTAGCCGCCGCGCAAGAACACCACCAGGAAACAGGGCTGCGCCGGGCCGGCCGCCCAGAGATGACCGCCGCCCAGGGCCAAGCCGGTGCCGGCCAGGGATTGCAGCAGGTGTCGGCGTTGCATGGCAGCTCCTTCTGGCGCCTCAGCGCCGCATCAGTTCGGGGGAAGACAGCAAAAAGGTGTTCCATTCCTGCGGCGAGCCGGCCTGGGCCAGCGCTGCGCGGGTGCTGCTGCCCAGGTTGTGCTGCAAGGCCTGGTAGTACAGCGCATTGGACAGCTGCGGAAAGGCCGGCACCTCTTGCGGTGTGGGCCCCTCGCTGCGGAACAGGCCGGCGCTGCCCGAGCCGATCGCGCGCGCCACCTCGAAACGCACTGTCATCTGGCCCGGGCTGGCCCAGGCGCCTTCGTCGAGCGGCCAGCCGTCTGGCGTCTGGCGGCCATACAGCGGCTGACCCAGCCGGTTGAGCCAGTTCAGCACCGGCCCGGTGTTCAGGATCACCCGGTCATCATAGGCCAGGCGCAGCGCCGACACCACGTAGCGCATCGGGTCCTTGAATTTCTGGCCTGCGCCCTGCGCAAACTCGGGCGAGCCCAGCAGGGTGCGCAGGGTCACGGCGATCTCGCCGCCCGAGGCAATGAAGGCCTGCGCGGTGCGCTCCACCAGCGCCGGTGGCGGGTTGTCGGACAGCCAGTACTGCGCCAGCTTGCGGCTGACAAAGCGGGCGGTGGCCGGGTGGCTGGCCAGCCGGTCCAGTGCCTCGTCGAGCTCGGCCAGGCCGCGTTGCTGCAGCGGCTGCCCCAGCAAGGTCTTGGGGCCAAAGTCATGGCGGCCGGGGTGGAACTCGAACACACCCCGGCGCACGTAATAGCCCTGCAGCTCGCGCCGGCCCACCGGGGTGTCGGTCGGGCTCAAGTTGACGCCGGCACCGGTCAGCACCCGCGCCAGTTCCTGCACATCTTTCTGGCTGTAGGGGCCATCGACACCCAGGGTGTGCAGCTCCATCAGCTCGCGTGCCAGGTTTTCATTGACCCGGTTCACCGCGTTCTGCTCGTTGTCCAGGTAACGCAGCATGGCCGGGTGCAGGGCGGCGGCACCCAGCAGGTCGCGAAACCGGCCCAGCGCGTGCGGCCGAATCGCACTGTCCTCATAGTCGCCCACCATGGCGCGCAGGTTGGCCTTGTTCTGAAACACGCTGAAATGGTTCAGCCAGAACCAGGACATCTGCTCCTGCAGCTGGCGCGGCGAGTACAGCGCACGCAGCACGTGTCGCGAGGCCGCTTCGCGCGCCAGACGGTTCAGCTCTTGCTGGTAGGCCTGCTGTGCGACCTTTTTTGCATCGTCGTTTTTCAGCGCGTCGGCATCGCGCCGGCGCTGCTCCAGCGCGAACATCAGTTCGGGGAAGGGCTGTTGGCTCAGCGTCAGCGCGGCAATCTGGCTTTGCACCGCCGCTGGCAGCGCGGCCGGGCCTTTGGCCAGTTGCTGGTCCAGCAGGCTGGTGCTGGTCTGACCGGCCGCCTGCGCCAGCGCGGTGCTGCTGGCGCCCCAGGTCAGGCGGTTGAGCCAGTGGTAACGCGCCAGGTCGGTGTTTGCGCCTGCCGGTGCGGGCGGTGCTGCCAGGCCGGCTGGCGCCTTGGCGGCAATGGGTGCCGGCGCGGGTACCGGCGGCGCCGCGCAAGCGGCCAGCAGCAGGGCCAGGCCCCAGCCGGTGGCGGTACTGGCACGGAACGGACGCGGTGCACTCATGGCCGGATTATGACGAGCCTGGATGACGAAGACCCCGCCTTCCCACTCCGATCTGCCATGCCCGCACCTGCCGGCGCTGCCCACCCCGCCACCAAACTCCGCCTCACCAGCCTGTCGCATCCGTGGTCAGCATTGCCAATGCGCGCATCCTGCCCCGGCTGCGCTGCGCCGAGCGCCTATCCCATTCAGCCAGGCCGGCATGGTGCTGGGTTGCTTGCTGCTGGCCCAGCTGAGCGCGCAGACACCCCCGGCCTGGATGGTGCTGGGTAACGGGCGGGCAGGAGCAGCCCAAGAGGCTTATCTCCGCCCGTAGGTGCTGTCGTGGTCAGGCGCGACAGCCAGCAGACGCATGAAGTCACCGTCACGGTAGGCCGTGCAACGTCGGGATTGGGTGATTCTCGATGGGTGGATGGCGTCCGCGCCCTGGGGCGGCTTGACGCGCAGGATTTTTTCCCATTTCAAACCATGGTCACGGTACAGCTGCCCCCGGCTCAGTTGCCGTATTCTCCGCAGGGTATCGATGGCTGCATGGCGTTCCGGTTCTTGCAGTCCGAGGAGATTGTCCTGAGTCGCGGTGCCGGACCTTGCTCAGCGCTTGCTATCGGAATTCGTCGGAATGGTGATTTCGGTTCATGGGCTTGTGCTTCGGTGCAAATCGGTGAAGCGACAACTGGTCGGCGCCGCGCCCGGCGCGGGAGCCCAGGCGCCGGGCGGGGAGTTGCGGCGTGAGATCGTGCTGGAGCGCCAGGTCTGGCGCCCGCGCCTGGCCGGCCATGGCGCTCAGGCGGCTTCGATGCAAAGGCGCCCATGGTGCGCCGCCAGGGTGCGTCCCAGCAACGCGGTGGCGGCGTGGATGGCGGCAATGGTGGGCACCGGCGTGGCCGTGATCTCGCCAAGTTCGATGACTGCACCTACCAGCGCCTGCAACTCCAGCTCGCGGCCATGCTCCACGTCCTGCAGCATCGAGGTCTTGTGCGCGCCCACGGCCTCGGCCCCGGCAATGCGCTTGTCCAGGGAAATCTTGAACTGCACGCCCAGCTTTTCCGCCACGGCCTGCGCCTCGCCCATCATGGCTGCGGCGAGTTGGCGTGTCGCCGGAAAACGGCAGATGTCCTCCAGAGTCGCATGGGTGAGCGCGCTGATCGGGTTGAAGCTGAGGTTGCCCCACAGCTTGAGCCAGATCTCGCCGCGGATGTCTTTGCTGACAGGTGCCTTGAAGCCGGCGCGCATCAGCACCTGCGACAGTGCTTCGATGCGCTCACTGCGCTCGCCACCGGGCTCGCCCAGCGTGAAGCGGTTGCCTTCGATCACCTTCACGACCCCCGGTGCCACCAGCTCGGCCGCGGGGTAGACCACGCTGCCGATGACGCGCTCGGGCTCGATGTGCGCTGCGATCATGCCACCCGGATCGACGCTGTCGAGGCCGCGGCCTTCGTACGGCCCCGCCAGGCGGTGGAAGTACCACCACGGGATGCCATTGATCATGCTGACCACCATGGTCCGGGGCCCGAACAGGCCCCGCAGCCCGGGCAACAGGTCGCGCACCTGGTGCGCCTTCACGGTCAGAAGCACAGCGTCTTGCGGTCCGGCGTCGGCGCATGACTGTACGGCACGCACACTCGTGGCGTGCTGCGTGCTGCCGTCCTCGTGCTGCAGCGTGAAGCCGCGGGCATTGATGGCTTCCAGGTTGCGGTTGCGCGCGATGAAGGTCACGTCTTCACCGGCCAGCGACAGCCTGGCACCAAGATAACCGCCGATCGCACCCGCCCCCACGACCGCGATCTTCATGCTGCGGCCTGCTGGTTATCGCGCTGTCGGGCCAGGTTCTTCGCGGCACCCCACAACGGCCAGAGCAGCATCAGCAGCGCAACCGCCGTGATCGAGCCCACCAGCGGGTTGCTCCAGAAGATCCGCAGGGAACCCTGCGACGACAGCATCGCCTGGCGAAAGCTGGATTCGGCCATGTCCCCCAGCACCAGGGCCAGCACCATGGGCGCCATGGGGTAGCGCAGCTTCTTGAAGAGATAACCCACCACGCCGAAGACCATCATCATGTAGACGTCGAACATGGCGTTGTTGACGGTGTAGGCGCCAATCGCGCAGATGACGATGATGACCGGCCCGATGATGGAGAACGGGATGCGCAGAATGGCTGCCCACCAGGGCACGGTGGTCAGCACGACGATCAGGCCCACGATGTTGCCGACGTACATGCTGGCGATCAGCCCCCAGACAAACTCCTTCTGCTCCACGAAGAGCATGGGACCGGGCTGCAGGCCCCAGATGAGCAAGCCGCCCAGCAGCACCGCAGCCGTCGGCGAGCCGGGTATGCCCAGCGTCAGCATGGGCAGCAGGGCCGCAGTGCCGGCGGCGTGTGCAGCGGTCTCGGGTGCGATGACCCCTTCGATGCGACCCTTGCCGAATTCGTCGGGTGACCTGGACATGCGCCGCGCCATGCCGTAGCTCATGAACGAGGCCGGTGTCGCGCCACCGGGCGTGATGCCCATCCAGCAGCCCACCACCACCGAACGCAGGAACAGCCGCCAATGACGGATCAGCTCGCCCCAGGTTTGCCACACCACCTTGAAGTTGATGCGTGCGCTCTTGCCTTTGAAGGACAGGCCCTCTTCCATGGTGAGCAGGATCTCGCCGATGCCGAACAGGCCGATCACCGCGATGAGGAAACCAAAGCCCTTGAGCAGCTCCGGTTGGCCGAAGGTCATGCGCAACTGGCCGGTCACCGTATCCATTCCGACGGCGGCCAGGGCGAAGCCCAGCATCATGGCGGCGATGGTCTTGGCAGGCGGCTCCTTGCTCATTCCCACGAAGCTGCAGAAGGTGAGCAACTGCACGGCAAAGAACTCCGCGGGGCCGAACTTCAGCGCGAACCTGGCCAGCAGCGGCGCCAGGAATGTGATGAGCAGCACCGCGAAGATGGCACCCACAAACGACGCCGTGAAGGCCGCCGTCAGCGCCTGTGCGGCGCGGCCCTGCTGCGCCATCGGGTAGCCATCGAAGGTGGTGGCCACGCTCCAGGGCTCGCCCGGGATGTTGAACAGGATGGAGGTGATGGCACCGCCGAACAACGCACCCCAGTAGATGCAGCTCAGCATGATGATGGCCGAAGTGGGGTTCATGCTGAAGGTCAGTGGCAGCAGGATGGCCACGCCATTGGCGCCGCCAAGGCCTGGCAGCACCCCGATCAGCACACCCAGCACGATGCCGATGAGCATGAAGCCCAGGTTGGGCACAGTCAGCGCGACGCCGAACCCGTGCAGGAGGTTGTTGACTTCATCCATGGCTAGAGTCCGAACAGCGCTTCCAGCGGACCCTTGGGCAGGGGCACCAGGAACCAGCGCTCGAACACCAGGAAGAAGGCCAGCGGCACACCTGCGGCCACACCCAGCGTCAGCGGCACGGCATGCTTGCCATGGCGAAACATGAAGTAAGCAATCAGCAGCAGGGACGCGACATAGATGCCCAGGAAGACGATTGCCGTGGTGTAGACGACCGACGGCCACAGCACCGCCCAGACCAGGCCCAGCTGCGCGCGATCCGCAAAGCCCGGGTTCTCGGTGCGCCATCGCAGCAGCTGCCGCAGTGCCACC
This sequence comes from Burkholderiaceae bacterium, assembly GCA_044348035.1. Lineage (GTDB taxonomy): Bacteria > Pseudomonadota > Gammaproteobacteria > Burkholderiales > Burkholderiaceae_C > CAISIP01. The sequence continues at coordinate 880 of JBIKTP010000092.1, read as the reverse complement.
CACCCCGAGGACAGCAGCAGCGCCAATCCGATGTAGAACGGAAAGTAGCCCGAACGGGGGCCCTCATCGCCCCAGCCGGTGCCAACGCGGATGCTGTCGACGATGACCAGCACGGCCAGCGCCATCAGCAACAGTGCCACGGCGAGTTCGGGTACCCGGCTGCCCAGCTTGGGCGATTCAAGGTCAGGTTCGCTCATGGAGGGCTCAGTTCGCCATGAAACCCGCTTCGCGCATCAGCACGCGGTGCATCTGTTCGGTCTTGCCCAGCCAGTCGAAGAAGGCCTGCCCGGACAGGGTGGTCTGGTTGAACGCGCCCTTGTCCATGAAGTCCTTCCACTCGGGCAGCGCACGCACCTTGGCCAGCATATCGACATAGAACTTGGTCTGCTCGGGCGTCACGCCTGGCGCCATGAAGATGCCGCGCAGCATGGTGTATTCCACCGGGATGCCGGCCGAGGCGCAGGTCGGCAGATCAGCCCAGCTCTGGGTAGACGTGACCTTGGCGGTGTAGGTCAGCTTCTTGCTGTCCATCACGCACAGGGCGCGCAGCTTGCCGGCACGCCAGTGCGATTCGGCCTCGATGGGGTTGTTGACGGTGGCCTCCACGTGTTTGCCCACCAGCTGCACCGCCACCTCGCCACCCCCTCGGTAGGGGATGTAGATCATCTTCTTGCCGGCCGCCTTTTCAAGCAGCACGGTGATGATCTGGTCTTCCTGCTTGCTGCCGGTGCCGCCCATCTTCATGGACCGGTCAGGGCCGGCCTTGAGCGCGTCGTAGAAGGCCTTGGGTGTCTTGTACGGAGACTCTTCGTTGACCCACAACACGAACTGGTCCAGCGCCATCATCGACACGGGGGTCATGTCGCGCCAGTTGAAGGGC
>JBIKTP010000091.1:0-7607 GCA_044348035.1 Burkholderiaceae bacterium | reverse complement strand
TATTTTTCGAACTTCATCGAGGGAACCGAGTTCGACGTGCAAGAAGCCAGGGGCTTCGTGCTGGAAGGAAAGTCGATAGAGCAGCGCCCCAAGGACTCGCATGACGTTATCGGGGTATTCCGCCAGGCCGTGAGCCCTGCCTGGGTCAACCAGACGCTTTCATCGGGTGAGCCCGTGCTGGCTCAATTGCGGGCACGGCACGCCGACCAGATGGCCGAACGCCCCGAGGTCGGTCCAGGTGAGTTCAAGGTCAAAGCGAACCGGGCTGGAAACACGGAGTTCGTTGACCCCAAGCTCGTTCGAGGCACACTGATGGAAGGCTCCAGGATCTTGCCCTCTGTGCCCGCCGGCACAGCGCGCGCTTTACTGGCAATGTTTCTGGTGTCCGAAGTCCATCCCTTCACGGACGGTAACGGCCGGCTGGCACGTCTTGTCATGAACGCCGAGCTTTCGGTGGTTGGCGCTTGCCGCATCATCATTCCGACGCTCTTTCGCGAGGAATATCTTGATTGCCTGCGGGTGTTGTCGAGATCGGGTAATCCGGTGCCGTTCATTGCCGCCATGCAAAAAATCCAGGGCTGGACGGCAGCATTCGACTATCAAAGTCTGGATGGGGTGATTGAGCAGCTGAAGGCCTGCAACGCGTTCGAGCGCTCGCGCGTGCAGTTCCAGCTTCTGACACCGTAACCAACTGCCGACTGCATTCAGTCGTGTGTATCAAGGCGCACGGCGGCGTGTTCTGTTGTTGGCCGTGGCCTTGTGCGCGACGGCCTTTTTGTCGCCGGAGCTTGCAGGTAATCTGCCCGGTTCGAGAGTCGACTGGATCCATTCATCTTCTTCCCTGGTCTGGGGTCGGCGCGCCGCACGCGCAGCCTGCACGGTGATCGCCATGGCACCGATGGAGCCCAGCTCCGCAGGGGCATCTTCTCCGTGGAGCAGACCCACGCCATTGGCCGCTGGAGGGCATGTTGCGCGCCAACATGCAGGGGGGGGCAGCGCAATCCGCACCCGGCCGAGCCAGATTGCCGGTGGCCCGCCTGGCACGCGCCGACGTGGTGCCTGCTCGCGGCAGTGGTGTGGCCACGCTGAAAGCCGTCCGTGCTGCTGGTATGCTGTTGTCCGGCGCCGGTTCGGCGTGAAACTTGTGAAATGAAAGGAAAAGGGCTCCATGTCCTCCGCGGCGAACCAGGAAAAGACGTCCGACGGCCGCCAGTTTGCCGCAGCCTCGGCGCACGCCCTCAACAACGTCCTTGCGGTGCTGTATGCGGCGTCCAGCCACCTGGAGTCGCCGGGCGACCCGCGCTCGCTCGAGCGGGCTCGGCGCGCCGTCGACGACGCGTGCTCCGACGCGCTGGCCCTGAGCGCAGCGCTGAGCCTGCTCTCACTGGGGCCCCAAGATGTCTTGGGGGTTCCTGCGGGAACCCAGGTACTCGATGCCCAGGACATCGAACGCATCCTTGACACGCTGGAAACTGCAGCGCGTGCAACGGTGTCGAAAACCGGGCTTCCGCAAGGGGCGCTTTTGGCCTCTCTGGACCGCGACACCCTGCAGTCGGTGCTGGTCTGCGCCGCAGCGGCCTTGCGGCGCTCCGTGCGCCGCGATGCACCGCTGCACTGCGACGCGACGTTCGTCGGCGGACACGAAGGCGGTTTGGCAGAGCTGGTGTTCGAGCTGCGAAGCGTGGCGCCGGCGCACGCGGCGTCTGCGGGCTCTTCGCGCCACCCGTGTGCGATGGCAATCGAACACATCGCCACCTTGCTGCCCAGCCTGGGTGCTCAGCTCGATCTGTCGACGCCCGGAGCCGCCAGCATCCGGCTGGAAGCCACCAGCGAACTGAGCGACCCGTCTCAGAGCCGGCGACCATGACGCAGACCGTGGCGGGGTCGCCATTCATCCTGGTGGTCGAGGACAATCCGGTCGTCGTTGAGCTGGTAAGCCGTACCCTGCGGCTGTCGGGCTACCACGTGAGGGTTGTCGCCACCCGGGCGCTCGTGCTGGAGCAATTGGCCGGCGGCGACTGCGCCGCGATCGTGCTTGACCTCGGGTTGCCGGGCGACGACGGCATCCAGATAGCGCGCGTGGTTCGCGAGCGCAGCAATGTGCCCATCCTGATGCTCACCGGGCGTGCGGGAATCCACGAGCGCGTGGCTGGCCTGGAGGCCGGCGCGGACGACTACCTGGTCAAGCCTTTCGCCCCGGAGGAACTGATCGCCAGGCTGCGTGCGGTGCTGCGGCGCATGTCCAAGCCCAGGACCGACGGCGAACAACTGCGCGAGCTTGCGTTGCGCCTGGGTGGAACACGCGTAGACCTCGCCACCGGCGAGGCGCGCGGTCCAAGCGGAAGCGCGCGCCTGACCGGGCACGAATTGCGGCTGTTGCGGGCGCTGGGGCGCACCGATGGCCCGCTGGGCCGTGCGGCGGCGTACCGGGAGATCTTCAAGCGCGAATGGGACCCGCAGGACCGTAGCCTCGACGTGCACGTCGCCAACCTGCGCCGCAAACTCGAGGCGGTGAGCGCGGCTGGCGGCCTGATCTGCACGGTACGCGGCGAGGGCTATGAGTTGCGCAGCCCGTGCGTGGTGGAGACGGCTGCACTGCAGCCCTGAGGCGCGGCGCCTCCATTGCCGGTCGGTGACAGGCAGTGCCCCCAGGCCGGCGCCGGTGTCATGAAGTGCCGGCTGCTCGGGCCAGGCCCAGCAGCTTGTGCATCATGCCCAGGAGCTTCGCGCGGTGGATCGGCTTGGTCACGTAATCGTCCATCCCGGCACCGATGCAGCGCTCGCGCTCGCCGAGCATGGTGTGTGCTGTCAAGGCGATCACCTTCAGCCCCGCCAGAGCGGGGGTGGCCCGGATCCTGGCGATCGTCTCGAACCCGTCCATCTCGGGCATCTGTATGTCCAGCAGCACGATGTCGTAGCGCCCACCCCCGGCCAGCCGCTCCAGGGCCAGCCGGCCGTTGTCGGCGAAAGTCACCAGAGCACCCTGCTCGCGCAGCATCTCCCCGACGATCTCCTGGTTGAGTTCGTTGTCCTCCACCACCAGCACCTGCACACCACACAGGCCCTGCGCGGGCGGCGCGGGCCGGCTGCCCTGATCGCGCGGTGGCGCCGCCGCAGGGTCGCCCGGTTCGCGCAGGCCAAAGCGGGCGGTGAAGCGAAAATCGCTGCCGCGCCCGGGTTCGCTGGAATCGAGCCACAGTTTGCCGCCCATCAGCTCGACCAGGGCCGTGCTGATAGACAGTCCCAGGCCCGTCCCACCGTGCTTGCGCGTGATCGAGGAATCGCCCGGGGCGAAGGCTTTGAATATCTGCTCGTCGAACCGCGACTCGATGCCCACGCCGGTGTCGCGCACGGAAAACTCCAGTTCGACGTCGCTGCCGCGCACCGGACCGCACCGAACTCCCAGGGTGATCTTCCCCGTAGCGGTAAACCTGGTAGCGTTTCCCACCAAATTGATCAGCACCTGCAGCAGGCGCAACGTATCGCCGCGCAGCCGCTGTGGCACATCGGGCTCAAGCTCGAGCTCGAACGACAGTCCCTTGGTGCGCGCGACCGAACCTGCAACTGTATTGAGCATCGCCAAGGTGTCGGAGAGCTCGAAATCTTCCTGCTGCAGGCTGATCATCTTCGCGTCGGCCTTGGGTAAATCGAGGATGCCGTTGACCAGCCTGCGCATGAGCAGCCCGGATTCATGCGCCCGGGCGATATGGTCGCGCTGCTTCTCTCCGAGTTCGCCTTGCAGGCACAGTTCGCAGAAGCCGATAATGGCGTCAATCGGCGTGCGGATCTCGTGGCTCATGTTGGCCAGGAATTCAGACTTGCCGCGAAGCGCCGTTTCCTGGAGGTCGCGCGCCGCCTGCTGCTCGCGCTCGGCCCGCTTGATCTCGCTCACGTCCTCCAGGATCCACAACGTGGAGGCAACTCCCTGCTCGGCTGGCATTTCCCGCGAAGACAGCTTGGCGTTGAAAACGCTGCGATCGCGCCGGTGCAGGTCCCACTCGATGACTGCGCGCTGGCGGGCCTCGAGCAACGGTTTGGCCATCTTCTCGAAGCGCGCGTAGTCCCCGGGGGAGGCGAACATCTCGGCAATCTCCCGGCCCACCAGCGCCGACGGCAGGTCCCAGCCCAGTATCCGCGCTGCCACCGGGTTGGCATGGACGATCCACTCCTCGCTGGTAATCAGAATGCCCATCGGCGAGTTGTCGAAGATCTGCCTCTGCTCATCCAGGCGCTTCTTGGTCTCGGCCCGTCTTGTCTTCTCCTCGGTGATGTCTTCGGCCACGGTCAGCAGACCCTCGAGCGCCGAGTGCACATCACGCAGCGGCACCCTCAGGCTGCGCAAGACCCGCTCGCCCATCAGGGCCTTGAGGTCCTGGTCCACGCCGGCGCTGAATTCCTCCCGCACCGGGGTGAGCTGGGTCAGCGCAGCGCGGTCCAGCGTGGAAAAGGTTTCGGCGACCCGCGTCGGGAACAGGTCGAAGTCGGTCTTTCCGCGCAAGCCCTGGCGCTCGATGCGGAAGAAGTCGGCAAAGTTCTGGTTGACAAAAAGATAGCGCCCGACCCCGTCCTTGAGGCAGATCAGGCCCGGGGAGTTGTCGATGATGGCCTGCAGTTCGTTCCTGGAGCGCACGATCTCCTCTTCGCCCGCCTTGCGCGAGGAAACGTCGAGCAAGGAGATGCACAGCCGTTCGGCCTCGCCGCTCGCGCCCTTGAGGCGGGCTACCGTTAACTGGGCCGGAAACACGCTGCCATCGCGACGCACACCCTCCACCAAGGCTGCCGGGTCCACGATGGTCTGCAGGCTGCCGGTCATACCTGCCTGCCCGGCGCTGTCGCAGCGCAGCCGCAGCAGCAGATCGATTGTGTGTCCGTGGAGTTCGACCGGACTCCACTGGAACAACTGCTCGATCTCGTCGTTGCAGGAGACGATCTCCCCGTCGCTGTTGGTAACCAGCAAGCCGGCGGCGCCGGTCGACGCCACCATTTTCAGGAACGCCTCCATCTGGTGGACGCGCGTCAGCATCCCCGCCAGTCTTTGCGCTTCGAGCAGCTCGATATCAGCCACGCGCAGCCCTTGCGAAATTGCCTGTGAACTCTCCGGTGGCCCAGCGTGCCGCGCCGCAGGCGGCCTCCACCACCGCCGCCGGCTCGCACAGTCTGTCGTCGAGCAGCGCCTGCAGGCCGCTCCGACGCTCGACAGCAAGCCCTGCCACTGCCGCCGTGGCCAATCCATCAGGAGTTTCGATACCTTCTTTGCCGCCATCCGGTGCTTGTTGCGCCATCTGTCGCTTTGCTGGTGTTTGGTCTCGGCCTATTTCTGGAGCGCGCGCCACCAGCAGACACGCGCTTCGTTGATCTTCATTGCAACCAGCCCGCTGACCTGCTGCGCGAACGCCTGAGCTTGCGGCGGCAAGCCGCTCAGGTGGTCGGTGGCGACAAGAGGCCACCACGCCTGGTTCGATTGTCCCCAAAGCCCCCCCCTTTGCTGTTGTTGCGACCGCCAAAGCCCGCTGCGCCATGGGCCTCACCAACCCGTGCCTGATCGCGGGTCCCCGCACGACGAATCGACGCCCATGCCACACGGACTCTAGCCGCACCGGCGCGAGAGCCGGTTAAGAAGAGTTAAGCCAGCAGGGCCTGGGTTAACACTTCTTAACTTGGTGGTCCAGCCCCGGCCATTCCAATGTTTACACTAGTTTGCAGGATCAAAGCAACGACCATGCGTCGACGTATCGCGGCTCACGTATCCGGCACGGCCGGGCCATCACAGGCCCGACCCGCGGATCCTTGCGCCGCCGCCCACCTCTCGAACCTGCTCCAGCGCATCGGCCGCGGCGCCGTGGCGCTGCTCGCCATCCTCGGTTTGGCCCTGCTCGCGGCGTGCGCGAGGGAGGTGCCGCAGACGATCCGCATCGGCATCAACAGCTATCCTGCGTACGAGCTGCTCTACCTGGCCCAGGAAAAGGGCTTTTACCGCCAGGAGGGCGTGGATGTGAAGATCGTCGAGTTTTCTTCGCTCTCCGACGTCACGGCGTCCATGGCAAACGGGCAGATCGACGGCGCGGCAACCACCCTGGTCGATCTGGTCCTGATGCAGGCCCGCTACGGCATCGGCGCGCGGGCGGTGCTGGTGATCGCCTATTCGGCCGGGGCCGACATGCTGCTGGCGCGCGCGCCGATCGGCGGCCTGGCCGACCTGCGGGGCAAGACGGTCGGGCTGGAGATCGATTCGCTGGGCATGCTGGTGCTCGGCCGCGCACTGGAGGTAGCGGGCCTGGCGCCCACGGACCTCAAGCTGGTCAACATGGACCAGGCCAGCGGCGAGCGGGCCCTGGTCGGCGGGCAGATCGACGCCCTGGTCACTTACCCGCCTTTCGCGACCCGCCTGCTGGCGAACCCGACCCTGCGCAAGCTGTTCGACACATCCTCGGTTCCCGGCGAGGTGATCGACGTTCTTGCATTTTCCGATGCGCTGATCGATGGCCGCCCCGAAGATGTGCGCCGCATCGCACGCGCCTACACCAGGGCCCAGGAGTTCCTGCGCACGGAGCGGGCCGAGGCGCTGGCCATCATGGCACGACGCGAAGATATCGAGGTGCAGGAGTTCGCCGCAGCGCTTGAGGGCGACATACGGCTCCTGGGCGAGAGCGACCAGGCACCCTATTTCGCCGATGCCGGCCTGATCGACCAGCAACTGAGCCGGGCCCACGCGTACCTGCGCTCGGCCGCTCGCATCGACCGCGATGGCCACGCTGCCCTGGGCCAGCTCCGGGTGCAAAGCGCCTGGCGCGCAAAGCACCTGGAGCGCTGAACCATGGCCTATTCAGCCAGTGGGCAGAAATTGTGGCAGCGCGTTGTCGACTGGGCGCCATTGCGCAGCGCGACGCTTGTCCCCATGCTGGCGCTGGGGCTGTTCCTCGCCGTGGCGGTGGCGTTGCTGGGTTCGCAGCGGGTGCAACGCATGCTGGAGGCCGACCTGGACGCACAATCCGTGCGAATCGCTGGCGTGGTGGCCGCCGCCGCTCAGTCCACCTCCCACCACGACGGTGAATTGCAGCGGCTGGTGTCCGCGGTCGCTGCGGACAGGCAGTTCCAAAGCATTGCCGTCATTGCCGGCCAGCCCGCGCGGGTGATCGCCGCCTCGCGAAAGGTCTGGGTGGGCATGAGCGCGCCTGAGCCGGGATCGGGCGAACTCGCGGACCTGTTTCGCCATGGCCCTCAGCAACCCGGCTCCAGGCAGCCGACCGAGGTTGTCGGGAGCCATGCCGGATTTGGCAGCGCGCGCTTCTACCTGTTCGAGGGAGCTTCGCGGGTCCCAACGGCCGCAGTCGTGGTGGTGCACATGTCGGACGACAGGCTGCTGTCCACCGCGGGACTGTTGCGCAGCCGCCTCTTGCTGGCGCTGGTGCTGCTCGGGGCCGCCTTCGCAGGTATCAGCGTTTTGTTGACCTCGCGACGGATCATGGCACCGTTGGCCCGCCTATCCGGCGTTCTGGCGGCGCGCCAGCAGGGGGACATGGCGGCGCGCGTGCAGCTGTCGGCCCATGATGAGCTTGACAGGCTCGGCTCGGCGCTGAACCGCTCGTTCGATGACATCGACGCGCTGA
>JBIKTP010000090.1:0-7656 GCA_044348035.1 Burkholderiaceae bacterium | reverse complement strand
CAATTACCTCGAGATCACCTGGGAACTGATCCGGCGCAAGGGCCGTGACAATTTCGACGGCAGACGTGTCATCGCACGCCTGCCGAATTAGCGACCTTTTGAGGAGATCACCATGGAAGCAGTCAAGGAAGCCAGCACGACCGGCGTGCGCGGCGGCGCAGCCGCTTTCGAAGCGCGCCCGATATCCTTCCGCCTCGGGGCCGAGATCAGCGGGCTCGACCTGCGCCGCAGCGACGAGATCCCGGAAGAGACGATCAAGTCCTTGTTTCGCCTGCTCGGCGAGCGCGGCATCCTGCTGTTCCGCCGCCAGGGTCTGAACCACGACCAGCACCTGGCATTCACCCGCCGCTTTGGCAAACTGGCGGACACTGGCATGACCAGCCGGTACGCGCCGCCCGGTTATCCGGATCTGTTCACCGTCACCAACATCAAGACCAACGGCGCCCATTCCGAGACCGAGAACGCGGCCCAGCAATGGCATACCGACCAGTCCTTCCTGCCGGTGCCGGCCCGCGCCTCGCTGCTGCGCTGCGAGATCGCGCCGCAGAACGGCGGCGACACGATGTTCAGCAGCACCAGCGCGGTGTACGACAGCCTGTCGGACGGCCTCAAGAAGACGCTGGAGTCGCTCAACGCGTTCCATACGCTGCTCAACACCCGCTGCCTGGTCATGACCAACCGCAAGCCATTGGACAAGAACGAGGTCGTGAAGGTCGAAGGCGCGCTGCACCCGGTGGTGCTGGTGCATCCCGACACCGGACGCAAGTGCCTCTACATCAGCGATCAGATGATCGACTGCTTCGACGGCTGGACGGTGGCCGAGAGCAAGCCGCTGATCGACTACCTGTGCAAGCAGATCGAGCATCCCGCCTTCACCTACCGCCACCGCTGGGAATCCGGTGACCTGATCATGTGGGACAACCGCTGTACGCAGCATTACGCACCGCTGGACTACGATTTCGCGGGCAAGGAGCGACCGGAAAACCACCGGCTGATGTTCCGGTCCACCCTGGCCTGAACCCGCCCGACGCATCATGGAAACCACTGCCATCCGCCCTTCAGGCCCGCCGTCCGATGCCGTGCTCGGCTTCGATGCCCGGCCGCTGTCGTGGCGCACCGGCTCCGAGATCTCGGGTCTGGACCTGCGCAACAGCGACGCCATCCCCGAGGCCACGATAGGTGCCTTGTGGCAGTTGCTGGGCGAGCGCGGCATCCTGCTGTTTCGCAACCAGCCGATCGACCACGACCAGCATCTGGATTTCACCCGGCGGTTTGGTCCGCTGGCCAAGACCGGCCTGCTCGGCAACAACGCGCCACCCGGTTACCCGGACATCTTCATGGTGACCAACATCAAGAAGGACGGCAAGCGCTCGGAGACCGAGAATGCCGCCCAGCAGTGGCACTCGGACCAGTCCTTCCTGCCGGTACCAGCCCGCGCCTCGCTGCTGCGCTGTGTCCACGCGCCGCAGTTCGGCGGTGACACCATGTTTGCGAACATGTACGCGGTGTATGACGCCCTGTCCGATGGCCTGAAGGCCACGCTGGAGAACCTGCGCGCCTTTCACTCCCTCTTCAGTTCACGCACGCTGGCCACCGCTGGCCGCAAGCCCTTCACCACGGTGGAGGAGGAAGAACTGCAACGCCTCAACGGGACCTGGCATCCGGTGGTGAGGGCGCATCAGGACACCGGACGCAAGACGCTGTTCATCAGCGAGCAGATGGTCGACCACTTCGAGGGCTGGAGCATTGCCGAGAGCGCGCCGCTGCTGGACTACCTTTTCCACCTGTCCTCGCGCCCGGCGTTCAACTTCCGCCACCGCTGGCAGCCGGGTGACGTGGTCATGTGGGACAACCGCTGCACCATGCACTATGCCCCGCTGGACTACGATTTCGCGGCGCTCGATGCGCCGCAGAATCGCCGCCTGATGTTCCGAACCACGCTGGCGTGAACCTGTCCGCTTCTGGAGACAAGCATGTTTGAAGGATTCACGCGCCGCCAGGTCGCGCTTGGCGATGTCACGATCAATTGCGTCTATGCCGGGCAGGGCGACCCTGTCCTGCTTTTGCACGGATATCCGCAAACCCTTACCGAATGGGCCCGCCTGGCGCCATTGCTGACCGACCGCCACACCGTGGTCTGCGCCGACCTGCGCGGGTACGGAGACTCGTCCAAGCCGCCGGGCCTGCCCGACCATTCCAACTATTCCTTCCGGACGATGGCGGCCGACCAGGTTGCGCTGATGCAGGCGCTGGGCCATACCCGTTTCCATGTGGTGGGGCATGACCGGGGCGGCCGTGTCGCGCACCGCATGGCGCTCGACTGGCCGCAGCAAGTGCGCTCGCTCACCGTGCTGGACCTGGTGCCCACCCATGCGCTGTACAACCAGACCAACAAGAAGATTGCGATGACCTACTGGCAGTGGTACTTCCTGCCGCAGCCCGCCCCCTACCCGGAGACGCTGATCGGGGCCAACCCGGACTACTATTTCGAAAGCTGCCTGGTGGCCACGGGTGGCAAGGGGCTGGACAGTTTCGATGCCGACATGCTGGCCGAGTACCGCCGCTGCTGGCGCGACCCCGCGATGATCCATGCGTCCTGCTGCGACTACCGCGCCGGCGCCAGCATCGACCTGGCGCATGACGAGGCCGACCTGCACGTCAAGCTGGCCTGTCCGACGCTGGCCGTCTGGGGTGCCGACGGCCTGATGCGCACCCTGATGGACATCGAAGCGCAGTGGCGTGCGCGCTGCGCCAACCTGCGCGTCGGCACGGTGCCTGGTGGCCACTGGTTTCCAGAGCATGCCGCGCCGCAGACGGCCGAGGCGCTGCGCGCCTTCTTTGCGTCCCAGGGGGCCTGACATGTGGATGCGTTTCGGAGTCGCTCCGCGGCGCACCGGCATGTCGACAGCGGATTTCCAGGCCTACTGGCGGGAATGCCATGCGCCCGTGGTGCTTGGCATGCCCGGGCTCACGCTCTACCACCAGAACCACGCGGTTCTGGACCGTGGAGAACCGCTTTTGCCATGGCCCGGTTTCGACGCCTGCGCGCAGTTCGGTGCGGACAGCCCGGCTGGATTCGACCAGGCGTTCACCTCCACGCATTACCGCGATGCCGTGACGCCGGATGCGCGACAGTTCGTGGACACCGCGCGCGGCGGCTATGTCCTGTGTGCCCCGCAAGCTGCCGCCGGGGCGGTGCAGGGCAGCCTGGACGCGCCGCTGGGTGGCGAGCGTGTGCGGCTCCTGAGTTTCCTGCGCGCCGCGCCGCTGCTGCCTGCCGCGGCCCTGGCCGATGGCCTGCAGGCCCTGGACGTTCCGGCCGATGCGGTGGGCCGGGGCGTCTGGCGTGCGACCGTGGCCGGGCAGCAGTTCAGCATCTTCGACGCGGTCGAGATCCTGTGTTTCCCGGATGCGCAAGCCGCCCTGCGGCATGTGCTCGGCGGCGCGTCCCGCAGGCGCCTGGAGCCGCTGGCGGGCGCCATCCGGGGCATGGAACGTCTGATCGCCCGCGTGGCGGTCGTCTTGTGAGCGCGGCCGCTGGCCGCCTGGTTTTTCCAATCAATCCAAAGGAGCAGACATGTCGAATCGTTTTGCAGGCAAGGTGTTGTTGACGACAGGCGGAGGTTCCGGCCTGGCCGCCGCCGTGGCGCGGCGTTTCGCGCGCGAGGGCGGGCGTGTGGCCGTGCTGGATATCGACGGTGCGCGCGCCAGGTCGGTGGCAGCCGAACTGCAGGGTTCGATCGGAATGGCCTGCGATGTGGCCAGCGAGGACGGCGTGCGCGATGCCGTGGCCACGGCGCACCGTGAGCTCGGGCGCATCGACTGCGTGTTCAACGCCGCTGGCCATGCCGATTTCGGCCCCATCGAGGAATGGACCCTGGAGCGCTGGAACCGCATGATGGGTGTGCATGTGGGCGGCACCTTCCTGGTGTGCAAGAACGTCCTGCCGATCATGCGCGCGCAGGGCGGTGGCTCGATCGTCAACGTGGCCTCGATCGCTGCGATCACCACGCAGCAGTTCAACACGCCCTATGGCGCGGCCAAGGCTGCCATTGCCGGTTTCACGCGCCAGCTGGCGCGCGAGGCCGCGCCGCTGGTGCGCGTGAACGTGGTGGCGCCGGGACGCATCCGCAGCGGCATGACCGAACCGCTGTGGAAGCAGCGCGGTGGCGGCAACCTGGACACCGGCGTGGCCCAGGCCGCTGCCATGAACATGCTGCAGCGCGTGGGCGAGCCGGACGACATCGCGGCGCCGGTGTGTTTCCTGTTCTCCGACGAGTCGGCCTTCATGACGGGCACGATGACCGTGCCCGACGGCGGCGAGACCCTGCTCTGACCATGGGCGCGCAGACCGAACTGCATGCCGGGGCGCGCGGGCGCATCATGGCCATGGACTCGGCCTACGATGTCGCCCCCGCCAACCGGGACCGTGACGTCGTCATCAACGCCTCGTACTGCGGTGTGCTGCCGGCGCGCTTCATCGCCGAGCAGCGGCCGCGCGGTGCCATCGGCATCGACTGCGGCGTCGGGCCGGCCGGCGCCTCGGTGGCCGGCCTGTGGTACCTGGAGGCGCTGAATATTCCCGCCGCCGTGGCCGACGTGATGACGGTGCGGCTGGGGGACGGGGTGGACCTCTACACCCAGGGCCGGATCAGCATGCTGAACCGGCCGGCGATGGACTGCGGCGTGGTGTCCGGCATGTCGGTGCGTGAAGCGGCGCAGCGCATGCTGGAGGCCGACCCGCGGGCTCCCAACGCGGCCGATGTGACCAACCGCACCGTGATGGAGACCGGGCCCGACGGCCGCCAGGTGGTGTGCACCGATTCGATCGCCTTCGGCCTGCCCGAAGACGTGCGCAACGTGCTGGTGACGGCCGGCCACACCGGCCGCAGCGCCGTGCCTTACCTGCTCAAGGTGCGGCCCTTCGGATTCATCTGTTCGGATGGCGGCAAGGGCCGTGAGGACGCCGGCATCGCCGGTCTGGCCATGGTGGAGTCCGAGGGGCTGGCCGGTGCCACGGTGGACGCACGCGCGGCGCGCATGGGCGATGGTCTGAGCAGCTACCGGGACGGCACCATCAGCGCCGCGAATGCGCTCGCCCGCGCTGCCGGTGTGCATCCGGGCATGCCGGCGGCACAGGCGGCGTCGCTGCTGCTGCGGCGTCAGTAGTCGGCGGTATGCAGGACCACCCGCTGGTCCGTGATGCGGTCGCCGACCACCGTGAAGGTGTCGGTGCCGCGCGTGCCGTCCGCTGCGTCACCGCGCAATTCCCATTGCATCGCGATGCGGGTGCCGGCTGCGTCCGGCGGGCCGGGCGCGCGCTCGAGCCCATGGACCACCAGCATGCTGCTGCCCAGGCGTGCCAGCGCAAGCGGGAAGTACTCGCGAGGGATGACCACCGTGCTGCCGCGCGTGATGCGGGCGGCATCGGTGTAGTCGGCTGCCATCAGCACCGCGTCGCCGCAGCGAACGGCGGCGATATGGGCCTGTACCACTGCCATCGGGTCGGCAGAGGCGCCTTGCATTCGGAGCGTCGCCTGCAGGGCCAGCACGGCCTCGCGCGATGGCCGGTCCGGGATGATAGGAGTAGTGTGCATGGTGCGCAGCGGGGTTGGGTGGTATGCCTGGTGGACAGAAGCGGAGAATCGGGCGGTCGAATCATATGCTTTGGAGGCCTTCAATGACAACGCATTCCCTGGTGATCGTCGGAGCCGGAATCGGTGGCCTGACCGCCGCCATCACGGCCGCCGAGCGGGGCCTGGACGTCACGCTGGTCGAGGCCGGCGACAAGGTCGGCGGGGCGGCCGCCTATTCCGGTGGCCAGGTCTGGCTGGGCGCGAACCATGTTGCGCGGCGCGCAGGCATCGCGGATTCGGTGGCCGACACCCTGGCGTATGTGCAGGCGGCAGCCGGGCGCGATGCGTCCAGCGTGGATGCAGCCCTGTGCGAGCGCTGGATCCGGGGCGCAGCGGATGCGGCCGCCTGGCTGGAGAAGATCGGCGCGATCCGCTGGGAGCTGATCCCGGACTATCCCGATTACTACTACCCCCAGCTGCCAGGCGCACGCGCGGCCGGCCGCTACCTGACGGGCGCTCCCTTTGCCGGCAGACAGCTGGGCGACGCCCGCGGCCAGTTGCATGTCAGCCCGCATTTTCCCGTGGGCATCACCTACGCCGAAATGTTTGCCTGGGGCGGCATGTCGAGCAAGTCGCGCTGGGACTGGCCGCTGGTGGCAGAGCGGCGGGCCCAGGATGTACTGACGTTCGGCACCGGCATCGTGGCGGCGCTGTTCCAGGCAGCGCTGCGGCGCAAGGTCCGCCTGTTGCTCGGCCATTCAGCCGTAGCCTTGCTGCAGGAGGGCGACACGGTGCGTGGTGTGCGCGTCCAGGGGCCACAAGGCAGCCGGGACCTGCAAGGCAGTGTCTTGCTGGCAACCGGCGCGCACGACTGGTCCCGCGAGTTCTCGGAGCGCTTCACGGGCATACCGCCATCAGATGGCGGCAGCGTGACGCCCGACACCATCCGAGGTGATGCCATGGCGCTGGGTGTGCCCGTTGGTGCCGCAGTGCGGGCGCTGCCGGCCTGGGCTGCGCCGGTGCTGCCGGGTTACCGGCTGGCGCAACCGGCCTTCGACGGCGATACCGGCTACCGTGCCTGCTTCGAGCATTGCCTGCCGCACACCTTCCTGGTGAACCAGCGCGGCCAGCGGTTCTGCGATGACTCGTTCCATTCCGAGATCGTGGCGCGGGCGCTGCAGCAGGATGCCCAGGGCATGCCCGCGCATCTGCCGATCTTCATGGTGTGGGACGACAACCACCACGCCAGGTACGGTCTGGGGCGTGCGATGCCCGGCGAGGCCTACCCCGAGGGTCTGGTGACCAGTGCACCGTCACTGGCCGGGTTGGCGGCGCAACTGGGCATCGACCCCGCCGGCCTGGAGGCCACCGCAGCACGCTTCAACGCCATGGCGCAGACCGGGCTGGACGCCGACTTCGGCCGGGGTTCGAACCTGTCCGTGCGGCGCTTCCGTGGCGACTGGAACCACCAGCCCAACCCCAACATGGGCCCGGTCGAACGCGCTCCGTTCCACGGCATGCGGCTGCGCCTGCTCAATACCGGCATCGCTGCCGGTGGCTTGCGCGCCGATGGCGATGCGCGTGTGCTGCGCGCCGACGGCTCGGTGATCGAGGGCCTGTACGTGGTGGGCGAAGCATCGGCCCGAGCGGCTGCCGGTGTCGGCTACAACAGCGGTTACTCCCTGAGCCGCGCCATGGCATTCGGCTGGATTGCCGCCTGCCACGCGGCAGATACACAAACGGCCACCGCCAGAAGCCCTTGTCCTTGAGTCGCCAGCGCTGACAGCACCCCGGCAGCACAGGACCGGAACCCGGTCTCCCGTCGGTGTTCTTGTGCGTCTCCGGCGCGGGAGGCCGGGGTACTGCGCGCAGTGACGTAATGGGGGGCAGCCGCTCTGCGGATTGCCTGCCGCCTTGGTCCTGCAGAAGAAGGGTATGGAGCGGGCCTTCGGTTGCCTTCATGCCAACGCTTTTGGCGGGCCGGTGAGGCTGGGGCAGGCGCCTGCGCGAATGTCCTCCGCCGGCCGCCTGCGGCGCCCGGCTCCCCCTTTACTTCGCGCAGACGCCTGCCCCAGCCTCA
>JBIKTP010000089.1:0-7672 GCA_044348035.1 Burkholderiaceae bacterium | reverse complement strand
GGCGTGCTCCAGCATGCGCTCGACCAGCCCCACGAGCTGGTCTTCCTTGAAGGGTTTCTGGATGAAGTCCATCGCCCCCTTTTTCATGGTGTCCACTGCCATCGGCACGTCGCCGTGGCCCGTGATGAACACGACCGGCAGCGGCGAGTTGTGCTCGATCAGGCGGTTCTGCAGCTCGAGCCCGGTCATGCCGCCCATGCGGATGTCCACGATGAGGCAGGCCACCTCGCGCGCATCGTAGCGGCTGAGAAAGGATTCTGCCGAATCGAAGCAGCGGACCCGGTAGTCCTTGCCCTCCAGGAGCCACTGCAAGGAATCGCGCACGGCCTCGTCGTCGTCCACGACGTAGACAGTTCCCTTTTTCGGAATCAGGCTCATGCAGCTATCCTGGGGTCTTGAGTTGTTTGCTCGTCGGCTCGGGCACGTCGCTTTGCGGCTGGCCCACAGGGATCCAGAATGAGAAGCAGCAGCCCGTCAGGTCGGCGCCATTGTAGAGGTTCTCCGCCCGCATCCGACCCTGGTGCGACTCGACGATCGAGCGGCACAGGTTGAGCCCGATGCCCATGCCGTCGGTCTTCGTGGAGTAGAAGGCCTCGTACAGCCGCTCGAGCACTTCCGGGGCCAATCCGTTGCCGGAATCGAGTACGGAGAATTCCACCACGTCGATGCTGTCCAGCCGGCGTTGCAGCACCCGCAGCTCCGCCTTGCGCATGGCGGTGGGGCGCTGCGCGGCGTCGACCGACTCGGCCGCATTCTTCAGCAGATTGATCAGCACCTGTTCGATCAGGATCGGGTCGACCAGCAGCATGGGCAGGCGCGCGGCGACCTGCCGTGTGAGGCGCACATTGCGCCGGCGCAATTCGATCTCGGCCAGTTCCACTGCCTCGTCGATCATGTCGTTGACGCTGGACCAGGTGCGGTTCGGCTCGCTGCGCTTCACGAAGGAGCGGATGCGCTGGATGATCTGTCCGGCGCGTTGCGCCTGGCGGGCGGTTTTCTCCAGCGCGCCTAGCAGGTCCTGCTCGGTGATCTGCTGCGACTTGATGCGCGAGACCATGCCGTGGCAGTAGTTGTTGATGGCCGTGAGCGGCTGGTTGAGCTCGTGGGCCACGCTTGATGCCATCTCGCCCATGGTGATCAGCCGGCTGGCATTCTGGGCGCGGTCCGCCTGCGCGGCGGCCTGCTGTTCGGCCAGGCGGCGCGCGGTGATGTCGGTGGCGATCACCATCTGCGCGAGCCGACCGTCGACCCAGCTCAGGTAACGTGTGCGCACCTCCAGCCAAAGGCCGAGCTCGCTCAGGTAGACCTCTGCATTCTCGGACTCGGCCTCGGGCAGCACATTGGTGGGCATGCCGGCGAAGGAGTCCACCTGGTCGAGCGACTCGTCCGAGACGGCCTGGGCCGGCATGCCGGCCTGCGCGATCAGCTGCAGATGCCCACTGGTGCGGTTGCCGAACCACAGCCGGTACAGCTTGTTCGCGAACAGCATCTCGTCGCTGCCCAGAGGGGCCACCGAGATCGACGCGTCCAGCGCCTCGAGCACCGTGGTGAAGCGCTCGAACGAGGAGGAGAGCTGTTCGCGGATGCGGTTGGGCTCGGTGATGTCGGTCATCGAGGTCATCCAGCCTGTCTGGGTGCCGCGTGCGTCGATCAGCGGTGAAACATACAGGCGCGCATCGAACAGGGAATTGTCCGGCCGCTTGACCCGCATCTGCACGCCGCCGGGTGTGAACTTGCCCGCCAGCTCCTCTTTGAGCATCTGGGTCAGTGTCTCGTGGTCGGTGTCCGGCCAGTACGGAAACGGGGCCGTGCGGCCTACAAGCTCGGATTCGCTCCAGCCGGTCATCTGGCAGAAGGCGGCGTTCACGTAGGTAATGCGCCCTTGCAGGTCCATGGCGCGCATGCCGGTGGGCATGGAGTTTTCCATGGCCCGGCGGAAATTGGTCTCCGATACCAGCGCCTGCTGCGCCTGCTGGCGCCTGCGGGTGTGGCGCCAGTTGGCGATCAGCATCCAGGTCGTCATGATGCTCAGCACGCCGACAAGCCAGAAGAGGCCGCTGCCGATCACGCCCAGCGATGTACGGTAGGCCTGGGCGCGCAGGATCAGACCGTTTCCTACCGGCGATACCGGGACCTCGAACTCGTTGACCGGATTGACCCAGGGCAGCAGGCTCGTGGCAGCGTTGCGGGGTGGCACACTGGTCCCGGCCAGGCGCTGGCCCTTGTCGTCCAGAAGGGATACTGCATACCGGGCGGACACTTCGGCGGGCACACCGTAGCGGTAGAGGCCGTCCACCGAGTACTCTGCCAAAACCACACCCGCGAAACGTGTCTTGTCGATCAGCGGAATATGCAGCTGCAGCAGTGGAGCGCCGCTCGGGTTGGCCGGACGCTGGGAATAGACGGGCTGTTGAAGTTCACGCGAGAGGTTGTAGATGTTCTGCGTCTCGCCGAGCTTGAGCGTGTCGCCCAGCATCTGGCGCAGGTTGGGTTGCAGGCTGGCGGTTGCATACGTGCCCTTGATGCGCCGGCGTTCATCGATCCAGCTCAGGCGTTCGAGTTCGGGATACTGGTTCACCATCGCTTCGGCGCGAAGGTGGAACTCCTCCAGGCCGAGTTCGCCGTTCGAGATGTCACGGGCAATGCGCATGAGTTGTTCCTGCCGCTCCAGCAGGCGCAAGCGCAGCCGCTGCTGGGAGTACTCGACATCCCGCTTCACGGCCTCTTGCTCGCGATCGATTTCCTCCAGGCGCAAATACCCGAACGACGCAATGATCGCAGCCAGGAAAAGCAGGACAGCCGCCAGGGGCGCCAGCACCGCGAGCCGGTCCTGTCGCTGCGGTGTGAGGTGCCACCACCAGCGGCGGACACGCTCGGTGGTCGCAACGGCCTTTTCGCTGGTGGAGGATGTCTCAGCAGTCATGGGCGGAGTGTAGGGGAGGCTGATCCGGTGCAGGGTGTCCCGGCAGGGTCGGCCACGGTCTATTTTTCATAATATGAACAGGACAAGCATTATTTGAAATTGAGGGCAAATCATGTGAGAATTGCCATACAGTAGCCCCACGACGCACCAGAACCAAGGAGACGCGCCATGTCAGCCGTGCCACAGAACCCCTTCGGACCCAATGCCCATGACTCGGATTCCCAGGAAACCCGCGAGTGGATGGACGCCCTGTCGGCCGTCATCCAGTCCGAGGGGCCGCAGCGGGCGCACTTTCTGCTGGAGCAGTTGCTGGAGCATGCCCGCCAGAACAGCATCGACATGCCGTTCTCGGCCAACACCGGCTATGTGAACACGATCGCGCCCGACCAGGAGGAGCGCTGCCCCGGCAACCTGGAGATCGAGGAACGCCTGCGCGCCTACATGCGCTGGAACGCCATGGCCATGGTGGTGAAGGCCAACCGCCACCATCCGGTCGATGGTGGCGACCTCGGCGGCCATATTGGCTCTTTCGCGTCGCTGGCCAACCTGTTCGGCGCCGGCTTCAACCACTTCTGGCATGCCGAGAGCGAGGGGCATGGAGGGGACTGCATCTACATCCAGGGCCACGTGTCGCCGGGTGTCTATGCGCGGGCCTACCTGGAAGGCCGCCTCACCGAAGAGCAGTTGCTCAATTTCCGCCAGGAGGTGGACGGCAGGGGGCTCTCCAGTTACCCGCATCCCAAGCTCATGCCGGAGTTCTGGCAGTTTCCCACCGTGTCGATGGGTCTGGGGCCGCTGATGGCGATCTACCAGGCCCGCTTCCTCAAGTACCTGCATGCCCGGGGCATTGCCGACACCGCCAACCGCAAGGTCTGGGTGTTCTGCGGCGACGGAGAGATGGACGAAGTCGAGAGCCTGGGAGCCATCGGCCTGGCTGCGCGCGAGGGCCTGGACAATTTGATTTTCGTGATCAACTGCAATCTGCAGCGGCTCGACGGCCCGGTGCGCGGAAACGGCAAGATCATCCAGGAACTGGAAGGCGAGTTTCGCGGCGCCGGCTGGAACGTGATCAAGCTGATCTGGGGCAGCAACTGGGACCCTTTGCTGGCGCGCGACAAGGACGGCGCCCTGCGCAAGGTCATGATGGACACGCTGGATGGCGACTACCAGGCCTTCAAGGCGAACGACGGCGCCTATGTCCGCAAGCATTTCTTTGGCAAGGACCCGCGCACCGCCGAGATGGTCGCCAGGATGAGCGACGAGGCGATCTGGGAACTGCGCCGTGGCGGCCATGACTCGCAGAAGGTCTACGCGGCTTTCCACGCGGCGGTGCACCACAAGGGCGACCCCACGGTGCTGCTGATCAAGACCGTCAAGGGCTTCGGCATGGGCAAGATCGGCGAGGGCAAGAACAATGTGCACCAGACCAAGAAGCTGGCCGACGAGGACATCAAGGCATTCCGGGACCGTTTCAACATTCCGATCCCCGACAGCCAGATCGGCGAGATCCCTTTCTACAAGCCGGCCGACGACACCCCCGAGATGCGGTATCTGCATGAGCGTCGCAAGGCCCTGGGGGGCTACCTGCCCAGCCGGCGCGTCAAGGCCGACGAACAGTTCACAGTTCCTTCGCTGGAGACGTTCAAGTCGGTGATCGAGCCCACGCCGGAGGGCCGCGAGATATCCACGACCCAGGCCTATGTGCGCTTTCTCACGACGCTGCTGCGCGACAAGGCGCTGGGCCCGCGCGTGGTGCCGATCCTGGTCGACGAGGCGCGCACCTTCGGCATGGAGGGCCTGTTCCGGCAGGTCGGCATCTACAACCCGCAGGGCCAGCAGTACACCCCGGTCGACAAGGACCAGGTCATGTACTACAAGGAGGACAAGCAGGGCCAGATCCTGCAGGAAGGCATCAACGAGGCTGGCGGCATGAGCAGCTGGATCGCCGCGGCCACGTCCTACAGCACCAACAACCGGATCATGGTGCCCTTTTATGTGTACTACTCGATGTTCGGTTTCCAGCGCATCGGTGATCTGGCCTGGGCGGCTGGCGACATGCAGGCGCGGGGCTTCCTGCTGGGGGGCACGTCCGGGCGCACCACGCTCAACGGCGAGGGGCTGCAGCATGAGGACGGCCACAGCCATATCCTCGCCGCCACGATCCCGAACTGCATCAGTTACGACCCGACCTTCGCGCATGAAGTCGGCGTGATCCTGCACCACGGCCTCAAGCGCATGGTGGAGAAGCAGGACAACGTCTATTACTACCTGACGCTCCTCAACGAGAACTATGCGATGCCGGGCCTGGCGGCCGGCACCGAGGAACAGATCATCAGGGGCATGTACCTGTGCCGGCAGGGCAGCGTGGCGCCAGGCTGGCCGCGTGTGCAGCTGCTCGGGTCGGGAACCATCCTGCGCGAGTCCCTGGCTGCGCAGGACCTGCTCGAAAAGGACTGGAACGTCATTGCCAACGTCTGGAGCTGCCCCAGCTTCAACGAACTCGCCCGCGATGGCCAGGACTGCGAGCGCTACAACCTGCTGCATCCGACCGAGCCGGAACGGGTGTCCTTCGTGTCCAGCCAGCTGGCGGGGCATGTCGGCCCGGTGGTGGCATCCACCGACTACATGAAGGCCTACGCCGAACAGATTCGCCCCTTCGTGCCCAAGGACCGGACGTACAAGGTACTGGGTACCGACGGGTTCGGCCGCAGCGACTTCCGCAGCAAGCTGCGCGCCCATTTCGAGGTGAACCGCTTCTACATCGTCGTCGCCGCCCTCAAGGCGCTGAGCGAGGACGGCACCGTTGCGGCCGGGCTGGTCGCCCGCGCGATCGCGCAGTACGGCATCGATGCCGACAAGGTCAACCCGCTGTACGCCTGAGTGCCGCCACAGGCTGGCGCGCACCCCCCCCTACGGAGACAACACCATGGCATTGATAGACATACAGGTACCCGACATCGGAGATTTCGATCAGGTGACAGTGATCGAGTTGCTGGTGAAGGCCGGAGACACCGTGAAAGCCGAGCAGTCGCTGATCACGGTCGAGTCCGACAAGGCATCGATGGAGATCCCGTCGAGCCAGGGCGGCGTCGTGCGAGAGTTGCGTGTCGCCCTGGGTGACAAGGTGGCCCAGGGTTCGGTCGTGCTGGTGCTCGAGACGGCAGACGCTGCGACGCCCCCCCGGGAAGTGGCGCCTGCGGCGAGCTCCGCGAGTGCGTCACCTGCCCCCGTGTCCACTGCGCCCGCGGCACCCCCGGCTTCGGCCCCGGCCGCGGCCGGGCCGGTCGAAGTCCGCATACCCGACATCGGTGACTTCAAGGACGTCACCGTGATCGAGGTGCTGGTTGCGCCCGGCGCCACCATCAAGCCCGAGCAGTCGCTTGTCACCGTCGAATCCGACAAGGCCTCCATGGAGATTCCCTCCAGCGTCGCCGGCACCCTGGTGGAGCTTCGGGTGAAGGTCGGGGACAAGGTGAACATCGGCGATCTGCTGGCAGTGGTGCAGGGCGCTGCGGCCCCAGCCGCAGCCGCAGCCCCAGGTGGCGCTGCGCCGTCCGTGCCAGTTCCCGCGCCTGCCGCGCCCGTGGCACCAGCGCTGGCAGTGGCACCCGATGCCGCCGGCGCGCAGGCCCTTGCGGTACCGGCCCACCAGCCGGCTGCATCGGTGTCCGCAGCGCTTCCGCATGCCTCGCCATCGGTACGCCGCTTTGCGCGCATGCTGGGCGTGCCCCTCGACGAAGTGCGCGGCTCCGGTCTCAAGGGCCGCATCACCGAAACCGATGTGCAGGCCTTCACCCGGGGGGTCATGGCTGGCAGTACCCAGACGAAGGCCGCCCTGGCCGTCGCGGGGAGCGCCAAGGCTGCTGCGCCTGCGTCGGACACGCAGGGTGCCGCCCTGGGCCTGCTGCCCTGGCCGAAGGTCGATTTCGCCAAGTTCGGCGCCACCGAGCGCCGGGACCTGTCGCGCATCCGCAAGATCAGCGGCGCCAACCTGCACCGCAACTGGGTGATGATTCCCCACGTCACCAACCACGACGACGCGGACATCACGGACCTGGAGGCGTTCCGGGTGCGCACCAACAAGGAGAACGAGAAGTCGGGCGTCAAGGTCACGATGCTGGCCTTCCTGATCAAGGCCTGTGTGGCAGCCTTGCGCAAGTTCCCGGAGTTCAACAGCTCCCTCGACGGGGACCAACTGGTGCTCAAGAAGTACTTCCACATCGGATTCGCCGCCGACACGCCCAATGGCCTGATGGTGCCGGTGATCCGGGATGCGGACCAGAAAGGTGTGATGCAGATCTCGCGGGAGATGTCCGAACTGGCTGGAAAGGCCCGCGACGGCAAGCTCGGCCCGGCCGAGATGTCCGGCGCGAGCTTCACCATCTCGTCGCTGGGCGGGATTGGCGGACGCTACTTCACGCCGATCATCAATGCACCCGAAGTCGCGATTCTGGGGGTTTGCCGCTCCACCACGGAGCCCGTCTGGAATGGAGCCGCCTTTGAGCCGCGCCTGATGCTGCCACTGTCGCTGAGTTGGGACCACCGCGTCATCGACGGCGCAGCCGCGGCACGCTTCAATGTGTACCTCGCGCAGGTCCTGGGCGACTTCCGCCGCGTGCTGCTTTAACGGGAACGGTGAACCACCATGGCACAAGTAGATGTAAAGGTCCCGGATATCGGGGATTTCGATCAGGTCACGGTGATCGAACTGCTGGTCAAGCCTGGCGATACCGTGGCGCTGGATCAGTC
>JBIKTP010000088.1:0-7677 GCA_044348035.1 Burkholderiaceae bacterium | reverse complement strand
CGCCGCCCACCAGGATCTCGCCACCGCCCAGCGTGCCCGAGGCATCCAGCAGGGTGTGCTCGCCCACGCTGACCGAGCGGCCCAGCAGCCGGATGCTGCCGCCGATGCCCTGGCCCGAGGCCGGTGATGTGGGCACGGCTGGCGCCGGCGCCACCGGCAGCGCCGGGTTGTGTGGAGCCGGTCGCGAGGGTGCGGGCGCGTCGACGGGCGGCACCGGCGCCCGCACGGTCGAGCCTGTTCCCTGCAGGACCACGGGGGCCGGCGCGGCGGGCGCGGGAAAAGCTTCGGTAGCGGGCAGCGGGGAGGGCGCCTCACCCGCAGGCGGGGTGGCGGCTGCGACGGGTGCCCCGCCCGGCACATCAGCCGCCAGGGTGGCCGCCGGTGCAGGGGCTTGCACGTTGCTTGCCACGGTGGGCGCGGCCGCTGCCCTGGCTGCCGCCGGCTGCGTGCTGGCCACCACCACCAGCGGGCTTGCGCTGGCCGTGGCGGTGGAGTTCAGCGCCTCGGCCACCGGGCTGCCCAGGCTGGGCAGCACCGCCACAGGTGGCAGGCTGGCGGTATCGGCCCGCACGGAGATCGTGCCCTGCACCCGGGTGTCGCCCTCGGACTCCACCAGCACGGTGCCGCCCACGCCCCCCGTGGCCTCGATCACGCTGGTGGACTCCAGCACCACCGACTGCTTGCCGCGCAGCGTGACGCGGCCGCCTTCGCCCACAACGGCCGAGCGCGCCTGGATGGTGCCGCTATTGCGTACCAACCCGCCGTAGATGGAGATGTTGCGCGCGATCAGCGTGCCGACGTTGACGGCTTCCTCGGTGGTGTTGCGTATCTCCACCCGGATGGAGGGCCGGTCGATGTCGGCCACCTCGACACTGCGCCCGGCAGCCAGCAGGATCACGCCGTGGGGTGCCTCGATCAGGCCGGAGTTGTGCACCTTGGGCGCCACCAGCAGCACCTGGCCGCCGGCCGCCGTGCGGATGCGGCCCTCGTTGCGCACTTCGCCGGCGCCGGGCTGCTCGCCAAAGCGCAGCCGCCCGGCCAGGAAGTCGGCGTCGGTGAGCTTGAGCGAGGAGACCACCAGCCCGGCCACGTCGACCTGGGAGCCGGCGCCGAAGACGATGCCGTTGGGGTTGATGATGAAGACGCGGCCGTTGGACTGCAGCGCGCCCAGTATGCGCGAGGGGTCGGCACCGGTGATGCGGTTGAGCACGGCGCTGGCGGCGTTCTGCTGCACGAAGCGGGTGAGCTCGCCGCGGTCGATGCTGAAGCTCTGCCAGTGGATGATGGCGCCGGGGCTGTTGGTGACGGTGAGTTGCGAGCCCTGCGCCTGGAAGCTGGCCTGGCCGCCGATGACCTGCGGGTTGAGCGGGTTGGCGCCCGCACCGATGGCGGCCATGGCGGCCACCCACACCACCGCGCGCCGCAGCCTGGGCGGGGGCGAATGCCTGGTGGGGACCTGGTTGCGTTGCATGGTGGTGTCCACAGTGGCGCCGGATGGTTCCTGGGGACCAATACTAGAGCGTCAGAGTCATTTCAGGTGGGGTCCACGAAAATAGTGCACGGTTCGCATTGTGAAAATTCTGACAATTCGATCGAATCTGCGGCGCTGGGCTGGCTTCCCCTAGAAGAACCACAGTGCCGAGCCATGCAGCCGCCAGCTGCCGCGCTGGGTGGCGGTGTTGGTTCCGGCGGTGTTCTGGGCGCCCTTGACCACATAGCCGTAGTCCAGCTTGAAGCTGGCGCTGCGCTGCCAGGAGCCGCGCAGGCCCAGCCCCAGGCTGGCGATGTCCTGCGAGACGATGGTGCCTGGCGCCACGTTGAAGCGCACCCAGGCCGCGTCCAGGAAGGCTATGGGCTGCAGCCGCAGCCCGTTCACCCCGGTGCGCGGCCCCATATCCGGCCCCCAGACCTCGACGCCGGTGCGCAGGCCCTTGTCGGCGGCCACCTCGCGCTCTGCAAAGCCGCGCACCGAGTCTGCACCGCCCACACCGAACTGCTCGGCCGAGATCAACAGGTCGTTGGTGTACTGCGCCGAGACTGCGCCACGCAGCGACCAGTCGGGCGACAGCCGCTCGGTGATCTGGGCCGAGGCCTTGAGCGTGGTGAAGGCCGCATTCGCGCCGGCCCGTCCGCCCGGCTGGTTGAAGGCCGCACTGTCGCCGCGACTGTTGACCGGCAGGTTGTGCGTCAGGGTGAGCGAGGCGCCGATGTCGCGCTGCGGGCTGCGCAGGTTGCCGCTGTAGCCCAGGCTCAGCGGCGTGACGCGCAGGCTGGGCACCAGGCTGGGCCCGCCGGCGGCAGGTAGCACGCTGTTGCCGTAGTTGCGCCGGTCGATACCGAAGGACAGCTTGTGGTCCCAGCCGCCCGTGCTGGCGAGCTGGCGGTTGTAGCGCGCCCCCAGGATCAGCCCGTTGCCGCTGACCGAGAACAGCTCGATGCGCCCCGAATCGACGTTGGAGTAGCCCAGCGTGAAGTCCACCGAGTCGCCCAGCGCGTACAGCGGCACACGGTATCCCACCCCCAGGATGGCCACCTTGCTGATGTGCGTGGGGCTGCTCAGCGCCTGGGCCGAGAGGGTGTGGTCGCGGTTGAACAGGTTGGCGTGCAAGAGCGAGAAGCCCAGCCGGTAGCGCCCGGTGCTGGTGTTGCCCGAGTTGTCCAGAGATGCGATGAAACGCAGCGGGCGGTCGTCTGCCACGCGCACGATGGCGTCGGTCTGGCCGGTGGACTCGGACTGGCGGAAGGTGACGGCGGTGTTCTTGGCAAAGCTCTCGTTGGCCAGGTTC
This sequence comes from Burkholderiaceae bacterium, assembly GCA_044348035.1. Lineage (GTDB taxonomy): Bacteria > Pseudomonadota > Gammaproteobacteria > Burkholderiales > Burkholderiaceae_C > CAISIP01. Next base: position 4,891 of record JBIKTP010000088.1, on the reverse strand, counting down.
AGGTTGCGCTGCAGCGCGTCGATGTTGACCACCTCGCCCGTGCGCAGCGCGGGCAGCGAGCCCAGCACGTTGGCATCGTCATGGTGCTTGGCGCCCTCCACCACGATCCGCTCCAGGCGGGCCTCCACGACGATGAGTTTGACCACACCGTCCTGGATGTCCTGCTCGGGCACCTCGATCTTGACCGAGCCGTAGCCGGCCTTGAGGTAGGCCTTCTCCAGCGCCTCCAGGGCGAGTTGGATGGTCTCGAAGCTGGACTTGGGGCCGGTGAAGGGCATCACCGTCACGCTCACCGTGCCGGGAGGCAGCAGCGAGTTGCCCTCGACCTGGTAGCCGCGGATGGAGAAGGTGGGCACGTCCTGGGCCTGCGACTGACCCCCGCACGCCAGCAATGCAGCGGCGGCAAGCACGATGCCGAAGCGATGGATCGATACCAATGGGGCCACCCTGATACGCAATCGTCGGATTTTAGGTGGCGGGGTGGCAAACCCCCACCGGACTAACCCGCACTGATGCGCCGACGCTACATTGCCCTGAAAAGGTGCGCATAGAGCCGGCTGACGGCCAGCCGCTCATCGCGGCCGCGCAACTGGATCCACAGCTTGCCCGTGTCGTCGCGGGAGACTGCGCCGATGGCCTGCGCCCGCACGACCACCGCCCGGTGGATCTGCCAGAACAGCTGGCCATCGAGCCGGGGCAGCAAGTCGCGCAGCGGGGTGCGGATCAGGTATTCCCGGCTGGCGGTGAGCACCCGGACGTACTTGTCGGCAGCCTCGAAGTACAACACCTCACCGATTGGCACCATGTGGATCGCGTTGCCCACGCTGGCCTGTATCACCTGCAGGGCGGGCTCCTGCGGGGTGGCAGTCGGCGGCGCCACCAGCAGGGCGCGCAGCTGTTCCAGCGTGCGGTCGAGTCCGGCGTCGGCTGCAGTGCCAGGCCGCAGGGCGCGGCGCTGGTCCAGCAGTTGCCGGACCTTGAGGACCGTCTTCTGCAGCCGGGCTGCCTGAACCGGCTTGAGCAGGTAGTCGACCGCCTGGGCTTCGAAGGCCGACACCGCGTACTGGTCATACGCGGTCACGAAAACCAGTTGCGGAAACGGCCGACTACCAGGCCAGTCCTCGGCCAGTGCGCGGGCGGCGTCCAGCCCGTCCATGCCGGGCATCCGGATGTCGAAAAACAGCACGTCGGGCTTCAGGGCGAGCGACTGCGCAACGGCGGACTCGCCGTCGCCGACACTGGCGAGTATGCGAAGCGCAGGCCAGGCGCGCGCCAGCTCAGCCCGCAGAGCGGCCGCCAGCAGGGGTTCGTCCTCGGCAATCAGGGCCGTTGCAGCGGGTGTGTCGCTGGGGTCGGACGGTGGCGGGGTTGGCATGGCTCAGGCGGCGACCAGGGAAACCGAGATGGGCAACTGCAGGCGGGTCATGGAGCCGCCACTGGCCGGGGCCAGCTGGGTCAGATGCGCCAGCTCCGCATAGGTGGCATGCAGGCGTTCGCGCACCTGGGCAATGCCAAATCCATTGCCGGGAGGCGAAGACAGGTCGAAGCCCCTGCCGGTATCCGTCACTTCCAGCAGCAGGGTGTCGCCATTCCTGCGGGCCTGGACGGTGATGGTTCCGCCCGCGACATGCGGCTCCAGCCCGTGCTTGATGCTGTTCTCGACCAGCGGCTGCAACAACAGGGTCGGGACCTGCACCTGGGCCAGCTCGGGCGGCAGGGCCAGCGTGTAGTGCAGCCGCGGCCCCATGCGCACCGCCATCAGCTCCAGGTAATCCTGCAGCCGGTCGAACTCGGCCTGCAGCGGGTGTGTGCTGTTGCGCGATGCGCCCAGCGTAGCGCGCAGGTACGCGATCAAGCGGTCCAGCATCTCCTGCGCACGTGCAGTGTCGGTACCGATCAGCGCGCGCAGGTTGGCCAGCGTGTTGAACATCATGTGGGGTTCGAGCTGGGTTTCCAGCAGCTTCAGGCGGGCTTCCGCGGCGAGGCGGCGCGCCTGTGCCATCTGCTGTTCCAGATAGACAGCCTGGCTGCGCGTGTAGAAATAGTAGGTGGCGGCCACACCGGCTGCTGCAGTGATGATGATGGAGGCTCCCAGCTGCGGGCGCGCACGCATGTCCCAGGATGACCACCCGAACCACTGGTCTCCAAGCAGGGTGCCCAGCAGAAATCCGCCGACGATGCCACCCAGTGGCAGCAACCAGCCGGCCAGGCCCTCCGGCCAGCCGGTTTCGCGGGCGGACGGAAAAGCGTGCCGCCCGAAATCGACCAGCGCCCACATGCAGGTGCCGATGCAAAGGGAATAGACAACCGGCAACTCGTAACTGCGCTCAGGCCGGATGGCGTACTGGATCGTCGCCACCATCAGGCAGAACGCCAGGGTCTGCAGCAAAAACGCCAGCTTGGTCAGCCAGTCGATCTTCATGGCCAGCGCATCCGGTGCTGCAATCGCTCAGCGGCCTTGTTGCTCGCGCTGGAGCCGCTCGCGCTCCCTGGCGACCATGCGTTCGCGCAGGCTGCCGCCACTGCCAAGAAGGAACACCGCGATGCCATGCAGCGCCAAGCCCAGGCCCCAGCCCATGGCCGGGTACACCGTCCAGGGCCGCTGGCGCAGCCCGTAGGCGGATGCGGCGAACATCCCGGCGTTCACCACGACGTACACCAGCGCATGCACGTACCAGCCGAGTTTGGCGCCGGCCCGCTTGCGTGCGATGCGCTCTATTTCCTCGGAGGTCAGTTGCGGTGCCATGGCGGTCGATTCTATGGGGAGGTCTACCAGGGGTCGCGCTGGGTCTGAAGCCGTGCGCGCTCGCGTTGCACAAGGCGATGGTAGACGCCAGCTCCCGGCATGGCCAGCAGCACGATGGCGGCGTGCATCAGCAGGCCCAGCCCCCACCCGAGCGTGGGGAAAACCGCCCAGTGTTTGCCCGACATCAGCGCGATCGTCCATAGCCCCAGGTTCACCAGCAGGTAGACGCTGGCATGCACATACAGACCCATGCGGGCGCCGGCGCGTTTGTGGGCCAGGCGCTCGATGTCGCTGGCAGACAGGGTGGTCTGGTTCATGGCGGTTCTCCAGGGAATTGAAAACGCGGGACGATTCAAAGCAGCCCGAGCCACCGGCCCCAGACCAGTTGGCCGAGCAGCCGGTCGGGCAACAAGGTAAAAATGCCGGTCACGACACAGGCACCGATGTACAGGTTGCGCATGGTCTTGCGGTGGCCGGCGATGTTGCCGCGAAGCAGGTAGCGAAAAGCGAGCACGATCATGCCGAGGGTGAACGGGATCAGCAGGTGGATGGGGCTGAACCCGGCCAGCAGCGCCAGCGGGCTGTGGCGGATGAACACCGCCGAGACGGCCGTCAGCACCATCAGCGTCACCCAGGCATACCCGGCACCCCGGTGCAGGCGGGGCAGAGTTGCGCCCTGGCGGCGCGCCCACAGGGCCACCGGGCCGATGGCGGTGGCCAGCAGGGCGGCAGACAGGTGTACGGCGGTTACGGGGTCGATCTGCATGGCGCTCTTCGGTGGTGGTTCGATGCGGGGACTGTGTCTGCCATCGCCCGTCTGCGCCACTGCCATGGGACGAAATGCAGCAAAACCGGCCTGAAATGCAGCCGGCACGGACTGACCGGTGGGCGGGCTTTGCCAAAGATTTACCGGGTGAAGGCCGGTTCAGGCACGGGCCGGCACTGCGCCTTCCTAAAATGGGGCGATGAAAAAAGCCTGGATCATTTGGATGGTGGTGGTGGCGGCGCTGGCCGGCGGCGGGGCCTGGTGGTGGAAAGAGCGCGGCCAGGCCGAGGCCGTGCAGTACCGCACCGGCAAGATCGAGCGTGGCAACCTGCAGGCCACGGTGTCGGCCAGCGGTGCCGTCAACCCCGTGACCCAGGTATCGGTCGGCACCCAGGTGTCGGGCCAGATCCGCGACCTGTACGTGGATTTCAACTCCGAGGTCAAGGCGGGCCAGTTGATTGCGCAGATCGACCCTGAAACCTTCGAATACCGCGTGCGATCCTTCCAGGCCGATGTGGACGCTGCCCGTGCGGCGGTGTTGACGGCGCAGGCCACCATTTCGGCCAGCCAGGCCCAGGTGGCGCGCGTGCAGGTGGATCTGGACGAAGCCCGGCGCGACCTCGAGCGCAAGCAGAGCCTGGTGGAGAAGCAGTTTGTGGCCCAGAGCGAGGCCGACCGCGCCCGCGCTCTGGTCAATACATCCAACGCAGCCCTGCGGGCCGCGCAGGCGCAACTGGCGGTCACCGAGGCCCAGATCAAGACCGCCAGCGCGAATGTGGCCCAGCGCGAGGCCGCGCTGGCGCAGGCGCGCATCGACCTGGCGCGCACCCGCATCACCTCGCCGGTGAACGGCATCGTCATCAAGCGCGCGATCGAGAAGGGCCAGACGGTGGCCGCCAGCCTGCAGTCCCCCGAGCTGTTCGTGATCGCGCAGAACCTGTCCGACATGCAGGTCGACGCCAGCGTGGACGAAAGCGATGTCGGCCGCATCCGTACCGGACAGCGCGCCACCTTCACGGTGGACGCGTTCCCGGGCCAGACCTTCGAGGGCTCGGTGCGCCAGGTGCGCAAGGCGGCCCAGACGATTGCCAATGTGGTGACCTATGTGGCGGTCATCGGTTTTTCCAACACCGGCTCGCGCCTGATGCCGGGCATGACGGCCAATGTGCGGGTCATCACCGATGCACGCGAGAACGTGCTGAAGGTGCCCAACGCGGCATTGCGGGTGCGGATTGCCGGTGTGGAGCCGCCGGCGGCTGCGGCGTCCGGTGCGGCGTCCGGTGCGGCCTCTGGCGCTGGCGCGAGCACCACCACCGGCGCGGCGCGCGGCTGGTCGCTGTGGCCCCTGGCGATGGCGCAGCCGGCCGGGGGTGCAGGTG
>JBIKTP010000087.1:0-7687 GCA_044348035.1 Burkholderiaceae bacterium | reverse complement strand
AAAGGGCGCGGACGACTCTCTCTTTGAGGTCGGCACCCGGCGGACCTCCTGCCAGCGCATCGGCGTCAACCAGGGCGCGCGCGATTACCACCAGGTCGCGCGGTGCGCTGCTTGGCAGGTTTGCGGAGATCTCGGCGCGATGGCGCCCTAGGAACGCGCTGGCGATCGCAGCAAAGCGCGCATCACTTTCTTGCGCACGCGCGCCGAGCGGCAAGCGCCGTTCTTCGTGGTCGATCGCCGCGGCGTAGATGGGGTCGCCGTATTGCTGCTCGATCAAGAGTTCGGCGATCGCGGCAAGCGTGGCACGCAGCGTACAGGATGGCGACCCTTCGAGAAGGCGCTCCAGCCCAGTGGCCAGGGCTGCGTGATCGCGATCGATCAGCGCCGCGACCAGGGCCGATTTGTTGGGAAAGTACTGGTAAAGGGAGCCGACGCTGATCCCCGCCACTTCCGCCACCCGGTTGGTATTGAATCCGTCCAGCGACTCGCGCGCCAGAACGCGAGCAGCCGCTTGAAGGATGGTTTCGACCATCATCACCGACCGCTTCTGGCGCGGCAGTTTGCGTACTGTCAGTTTGAGTCGCGGCATGGTCTCGACAGGCGTTGATGGCGGAAGACCTCACAAGCTCGGACAGGGCGTCGGCGAATGCGAGTACTCAATGCGAGTTTATGCTCGCATAATTTCGCCATCGACACAACCCCTCCAGACAGCCGCCAATCATGCAGACCAACACTGACAACACGTCTTCCCTCAAACCCGGCGACGCCGGAAAGCCGACCTTCGATGTCTTCTATCGCGAGGTCTTCCTGCACGAGCATCGTCACCCGCTCAATGTCGCGCTGCACATGGCAGGCACGTTCGCCGGTCTGGTCTTCATCCCGGCGGTGCTGGCCATGCCGCTTGCCTGGTATCCGGCACTGCTGCTGTTCCCGCTGGTGCACGCGGCGCCCGGGCTCCTGGGCCACCGATTGCTCGAACGCAGCACCTCGGTGGGCGACGCGCGATGGCGGCGCAGGGACTATCCGGGCTGGTGGTTCATCATTGCCAATCACCGCATGACGCTCGAACGCCTCGTCGGGCGGTGGACGCGCTAGACCGGTTTTCTGATCCCACGATGGCGCCGCAGGGTGAGCGGCGGCCTTCTGGGGATGCCCTGACCGCCGTGCTTGCCAAAGCACAGGTGCACCGCAGGCACCTTCTTGACTGCGTCGAGTACCCGGTAGAGCGAGGAGGCGGCCCATTCCCTTTCGTCCGGCGCACCCGCCCCCAAAGCAGCATGGCGGCATCGTCCCCGACCGTGTCAAAGGGCTCTGCGCCGAAGCGCCCGCGGTCAATGTGACGCGTCGGCTTACCGATCACGCAGCGCGCTCGCTCCTGAGTCGACGGTCGGCACGCCCAGCCCACAGGCCAGGGGAGGATGGCACGTTTTACGGCCGTCCCGCTGTCGGCCACACGAGCAGCGCCCCTGCGCATGAGTGAGGCAGTGGCCGCTACCGCATGGCCGGCGGTGGCGCTCCTGGGCAAGGTACTGCGCCGCTGCAGGCCCGTCCCCGTGGCGCATGGGTAGCTGATCCACCAAACAGTGGGTGCGCCCGTGTTGGGCGCACCAGCGAAGAAGGCGACCCGAAGGTCGCCTTGCGGTGGGGAGAAGACGTCAAATCGCCCGCTTGCGGAGCGACATGGCGCCAAGGCCAGCCAAGGCCAAGCCCACCAGCGCCATCGAGCCTGGCTCGGGCACGTTGTTGTTTGTCGCCAGTCCGATGGTCAATCTGTCGATCTGGAAGGTGAACTGGTCGTCAGACCAGATGGAGCCGAGGCGGTCGTACCTACGGTCCGCCTCGTACGTGCCGACCAAAGTCAGAAGCAATGCCGTCGGGTCGGATGTCGGCGGCGTAGTGGTCAGGACATCGAGGGGGGCGGAACGTGCGACCAGGTCAAAGAACTCGTAGGTCGCGTTCATCTGCAGCGCTCTCACGGGATTGCCATTGGCCTTCAAGCCGGACAGAGAACCGATCTGCGAACTGGCCTGCATCTGGAAGGGAGCCGAAGAGTCCGGTGGCGTGGTGCCCACTCCCACCGAGACGAAGCCGGCGTCCTGGTCCACGGGCGGCAGCCAGGCGCCGCTCAAGCCGCTGCCCGTGATCGACTGCCACAGCTGTGGCGTTGTCGAGGCGAGATCCTGAAACCAGGTCAGCGCTCCGAAGCAGCCGTTGCAGTTTGTCCCCGAGAACCGCGCCTGCTTGACGGCGGCGTCATCCAGTATCCAGGTGAATTCGACCGCCGCACCCGTCGTGTAGCCCAGCGCGGGCGTCTGGCTGGTGACCGTGCCATTGATGGTGAAGCTGACCAGCGCGGCGTGGGCCGGCGCGACAGCCGCACAGCCCAGGGCGGCGAGCAAGCCCGCACAGGCAATCGCCGGCAGGTTGGGGACGTTCGACAGACGGCGCATGCGAAGACTCCGGTGGCCGACAGACATGGCAGATGCGATCTTGCAGAGCTTGAACATGTTTGTTCCGTCAGGTGGTGGCAGAAGGTCCCGTTGAACTGTTTGAAGCCTGAGGTCGGGACAGCTCGATATGCAGAGATCGTGCCGGGTCCGTCACCGGCGCATGGAAGTTCATGGAAATCAGGAACTTGCCTGGAGAAGTCACGTCATTTGACCCGATGGCAGAAAGGTCCTTGTAAAGCCAGCCGACACCCCTGTTCCAGGGGGGCCCGGCGGCCAAACGGCCGTTTTCTGACTCCAGATTTCAGGATGGACATTCTTCCATCCGTTCACCAGCGCAGACATTGTGAACGTCGCCTGCATGCGGGTGGTTTGCTGGCCCGACGCTTTGGTCGTTGGTAACCGAGTGGAAATTGTCAGGGAGGCCAGGGCGATAGTGACCCAAGTCAACGATGCCCCGCTTCTTCGCTTCCGCTCGGTGTCATGCGCGCCTATGCTGTGCACATGAATGAACGCATCACCCAACTGCTCGCTCAGATGGCCCAATTGGAGGACGACCTGCGCACGGCGCTACACGAACAAGAAAGCCGGGTGTTTTTTCAGATCAAGGGCAAACGTGTGGAGTTCGAACAGACGGTGAAAGCGGCGCACCGCCAGCTCAAAACCAGTTTCTTTCGCTGGCTCGTGACCAACCGCCCTCAAAACTTGGTCACCGGCCCCATTATTTACGGCATGGTACTGCCGCTGCTGGTGCTTGACTTGTTGGTGAGTTTCTACCAGTGGACCTGTTTTCCGATCTACGGCATCGCCAAAGTCAGGCGCGGCGACTACCTGGTGTTTGACAGGCACCAACTCAGTTATTTGAACTTCATCGAGAAGTTTCATTGCACCTACTGCGAGTATGCCAACGGCCTGGTTGCTTATTGGCGTGAAATCCTGGCGCGCACGGAGCTGTACTTTTGCCCGATCAAACACGCCCGAAAAATTCTAGGTACCCACGCGCACTACCGACGCTTCTTGGACTACGGTGAGGCCGACCACTACGAGGCCGCCTTGGAGGCATTCCGCGTCACCCTGAACGAAGAGAAAGCGGCCGCCGAGTCGTAGTCACAGAGCCCGCATCACTCCACCGGAATGCCCGCGCGCTGCAGCGAGGCGCGCAGTCGGTCGTTTTCCTGCATCAAATCCAACATCACAGCCATGCTTTGTACGGTGGCTTCAAAGTTACTTTGCAGGCGGCGGATGCGACGCACGCGGGCGATTTCTTTGCCAGTGAAACGCCAGTCGGATTGCAGTGCCATGGGTTGAACCAGCCCTTCGTCCACCAGTTGCCGAACGAGGTGAATGTCGGCTCCACAAGCGGCGCTGGTGCCACGGCCCTGGCGGCACCTGATCCGCTTCCACGGGGTGCTGGCTCCGAACACGAAGCTGCGCTCGCTGGTGGTGCCGCAGGGGCTGCCCAAGGATGAGGAAGTGCCAGGCGTTGCCGCATCCGGCGTCCAGTGCGAGGCCCAGACCGAGACCGTCCAAGTCCGGCCCGGACGCACCGGCTGGGCACGGCTGCTCAAGCGGGTCTTGGCTACGACATGACTTGAGTACAAGTTGGTCTTCGCTGAAGCTTGCGCTTTCGATATCGACCTGCAGCGCTGTCCGCACTGCGGCGCCGGGGAGCTCAGGATCATCGCCGCCATCCTGGAGCGGCCGGTGATCGAGAAGATCCTGAGCCATCTGGGGTTGGATCCGCAGCCGCCGCCCAAGGGGCGGGTGCGCGAGGCGGGGCTGCACTTCGCTGCTCGAGCCGTTCGCGCTGTCGGATACCTATCGCCGCAGGCTGCGGGTACCCTTCCGCCGCCGGTGGCGTTGCGCGCTGTGTCGGCAAGCCATTGCCAACATCAGGGTCAACCCTGAGACCGGGCCAATCCTGCGCGCCGTGAACGTTCAAAGACCTGCCAACTCGCCAGCACCGAGCCTGCAGACGCCCGGACTGCGCGCTGAATCCGCCCAGACTTGCGTACTTCAGCCCTTTGCGGGCTCGGCCAGGAGCTTTTTCAGGCCCATCCTTGGGGCGTCCTATGGCGTTTGAAAATCCTTTTCCCAGTTTCCAATCGCTGATGCAGGACCTCTCAAGCATCACTCGCAATACTTGCCGCACGCCCAGTGGCGTCAAAGACGCGCCAACTTTCCAGATCAGCACCACGCCAACAACGGAGCAAAAGCGCGCCATCGAACTGATCGATCAAATCAAGCCGTAGACAGAACGCGGAACCGCATTTGCGGCTGTTTGAGAGGAGAAACTCGGCCTGCGGGGGGAGGAACTTCAGACTAGGGTTTCCCCCAATTTATTAACCATTCGTACAATTTATAGTATTTTCATGACTGGGTACACCATTGAATGCCTCCTCACATGCGACAACCACCTCGGCGAAGGCCCGGTGTGGGACGTGCAAGACGGTTGTCTCTATTGGGTGGACAGCACCGGGCGACGTGTGGGCAAGCCGGCGCTATGGCGCTACCGACCGCGCACTGGCGCACTGGCGCACTGGGCGATCGATCGTGACGTTGGCGCGATGGCGCTGCGCGAGGGCGGCGGCGCGGTATTGGCGCTCAACGATGGGTTCTACCTGTACGACTTCGTGTCTGGCTCGCTCGAATGTGTGGCCCGCGTCAATGACGACACCACCCGCGCCCGCCTGAACGACGGCAAATGTGACCGGCGCGGCCGCTTTTTTGCCGGCGGCATGGATGACAAAGAAGAACTCGGGCTGTGCAGCCTCTGGCGACTCGACACCGACCTCAGCCTGCACAGGATAGATTTCGGCATCATCTGTTCAAATGGCCCTTGCTGGAGCCCTGACGATCGGGTCTTCTACTTCGCCGATACCTTTCAGCGCGAAATCTGGGCTTACGACTACGACATCGAGACTGGTGAAGCCGGCAACCGGCGTGTCTTCGCCTCGACCGCCAACGACAGCGGGTTTGCCGACGGCTCCACGGTGGATGCCGAGGGCTTCGTGTGGAATGCGCAGGTGATCTCCGGGGATCTGATTCGCTACGCACCCGATGGCACCGTCGACCGCAAGATCGGCATGCCCGTGCGCAACATCACCAGCGTGATGTTCGGCGGTGACGGACTCGACGAGATCTACGTCACGTCGATGGCGCGCGTGGCCCACCCTGCCCTGCACGACAACTTCGCTGTGCAAAGCCGCCCGCAATTCGGCGCCGGCAGCCTGTTTCGAATCACCGGGCTGGGCATTCGTGGCCTGCCCGAATCCCGCTTCGGTGGCTGATCCGCCACGCCAACTGATCGAACTATTGAAGGAGACGCATGAAGCCAGCTGAATTTGCTTATGAAAGACCGTCGTCAATCGGGGCTGTGCTGGATTTTCTGGCGCAGGATGATGAAGGTACAAAGATCATCGCCGGCGGGCAAAGCCTGGTGACGATGATGAACCTGCGCCTGGCGCGTCCCGGGCGTGTCATCGACATCAACCGCCTACCAGACTTGGACTACATCCGCCGTGAGGGTGACGAAGTCGCGATCGGCGCATTGGCTCGGCATGCCGATGTCAAGGCCTCGGCGCTGGTGGAGCAGTGTTGCCCGCTGATGCACATGGCCTACGAATGGGTGGCCCACGGCGCCATCCGCAACCGCGGCACCCTGTGCGGCAACCTGTGTCACGCCGACCCGGCCAGTGAAATGCCGGCCGTCGCCCTGGCTGCGGGCGCCACAATGGTGCTGAGAAGCCGGCGTGGCGAGCGGCGGGTCGCCGCCGCAGACTTCTTTCAAGGCCTGTTCGCCACGGCCACGCGCCCGGACGAGATGCTGGTCGAAGTGAGGCTGCCGGTGGCACCTGCCGGACAGAAGGCCGGGTTCGCCGAAGTAAGCATGCGCAAAGGCGACTTCGCATGGGCATTGGCGGCCGTGTTGCTCACGATCTCCGACGGCCGCATTGCGCAAGTGGCTATCGCTTGCGCAGGGGTCGCCGACCGTGCCCTTCGCTTGCCGTCGGTGGAGCAGGCGATCACCGGCCAGCGGGCCGACCCGGCCACGTACGCGCGAGCAGGCGAGCTTGCGCGAGATGCCGTCAGTCCTTTCGGTGATGTTGCTACGCCCGCCGAGTACCGCAAGGACCTCGTGCGCTCGCTCGTGGAGCGGGCGCTTGCCGCCGCGGTCTGAATCCAACAACCCAAGAACCCGGAGACGCCATGACCACACATGCCATTACGCTCACCGTCAACGGCCGCCAGCGCGAGGCCACTATTCCCGCCCGGTTGCTGCTCAGCGATTGTTTGCGCCACACCCTCGGTTTGCCCGGCACCCACGTCGGCTGCGAACACGGTGTCTGTGGCGCCTGCACCGTGTTGATGGACGGCCGCGCTGTGCGCTCTTGCCTCACGTTTGCGGTGCAAGCCGACGGCAGCCGGCTCACCACGATCGAAGGCCTGGCCAACGGAACGCAACTGCATCCGATTCAGGAAGCATTCTGGGAAGAACATGGCCTGCAATGTGGCTTTTGCACGCCTGGAATGCTGATGGCGGCGCACGAACTGCTGACCAGCAACCCTGAGCCCAGCGACGAGGAGATTCGCGAGGCGATCTCCGGCAACCTGTGCCGCTGCACCGGCTACACCTACATTGTCAACGCCATCCGTTCGGCCGCCGCCAAATTGCGGGCAGCTACGCCGGCTTCGGCCACTTGAATCGAAAGGAGTCACGATGGGCTCGCATCTGGAAACCAATGTCCTGCCGCCCAGCCGCCAGCGCGAGCTGCCCGGGCAGCCCCGAAAGTGGATAGGCCAAAGCCTGAAGCGGGTCGAAGACCGGCGATTCCTTCTTGGCAAGGGCCAGTACATTGACGATTATGTGGTGCCTCACATGGCGCATGCGGCAACCGTGCGCAGTCCGCATGCCCATGCTCGCATCGTCTCAATCGACACGACCAGGGCCAAAGCGCTGCCGGGCGTGATAGGCGTCTTCACCGGGGCCGACCTCGCTACTGTCGTCGACCCCTGCCCGAGCTTCGCGAGCCCACCAGTGACACAGCGCGCCATGGCCATCGAAAAGGTGCGCCATGTCGGAGAGGTGGTGGCCGCAATCGTGGCGGTCGACCGCTACGTCGCCGAGGACGCAGCAGACCTGGTGGAGGTGGAGTACGAGATTCTTCCAGCCAATGTCGACATCGAGGCGTCACTCGAGGCAACCGGCGACGCGGTCATCCACCCGGCCGACCGAACCG
>JBIKTP010000086.1:0-7699 GCA_044348035.1 Burkholderiaceae bacterium | reverse complement strand
CACCGAGGCGTGACCTCCAAGGATACTGGCAATTTCTGCATCGTCAACCATGTCGGACAAGCCGTCCGAGCACATCAGGTAGCTGTCGCCGACCTCGACTTCATGCTCGCCCATGTCGAGCGCCACCGCGTCCTCGACCCCCAGCGCACGGGTGACGAGGTTCTTGATGGAAGACCCGGCCGCCTGCTCCTGCGTGATCAGGCCGGCATCGATCTGCTCCTGCAGCAAGGAGTGGTCCTTGGTGATCTGTGCGAACTCTCCGCTGCGCAGTCGATAGCAGCGCGAGTCGCCGATATGCCCGAGCACGAGCGTCGTGCCGCGGAAGACACCGACCACCAGCGTGGTACCCATGCCGGAGTACTGCGGATTGGAGTTTGCTGCATTGAAGATCGAACGGTTGGCGTTGTCCACGCAGATCTCGAGCGCGCGTCGGATCTCCTTGACCTTCGCGGCCCGCCCCGCCTCGGTCAGCCAGCGCGCCATCTCCGACTTGATGAAGGCCGTGGCCATGCCGCTGGCGATTTCGCCAGCGTTGTAACCGCCCATCCCGTCGGCCAACACGCACAACTGGGTGTCGCCATCCACCACGACGGCGTCTTCGTTGTTTTCCCTGGTGCGGCCCGGATCGGTTCTCGTGACAAACGTGTAGTTCATTGTGTGGCGCGGCTAGATCTCGATGTCTGGGGTGGTCGCTGCGTTTCCTGGCGCCGGTGGCGGATTGCCACGGGGCTGGTGGACCGCCGTCTTCTCGAAGCCGGGCGCTGATGCCGCCGGCGGTGCGGACTGCTGGATCGATGTCTTGTCAAAATTGCCGCCCGCCGCCATGGGGGCGACGGCTGCCGTCGCAAACACCGCGGTTTTCTCCTGCCCGGGCGAGGCCGGCGCAGGAGCCACCGCCGCCGTCGCGAACACCGCCGTCTTGTCATGTCCGGCCGACGTCGCCGCAGGAGCGGCAACCGGGGCAGCCATGACGGGTTGCGTGGCAGGTGCGCCACCCCCCATCTCGTTCATGACGGAGCGCAGATCGGCGGCGAACTGGTCGCCATCCTGGTAACGGGTTTCAGGACGCTTGCTGACCGACAGGGCCACCAGATTGGCAAGGCTTTCCGGCAGTTCCTTGCGGATCATGCGGATGTCGGGCGCCTCCTCGTTGGCGATCTTGAACATGAGCTCGGCCATGGACTCGCCCCGGAACGGCAACACGCCGGTGAGCATCTGGAACAGCATGACACCCAGGGAATACAGGTCGGAGCGGCCGTCGACCTTCTTGCCGGCCAGCTGCTCGGGCGACATGAAGCTGGGCGTGCCCAGCACCAGGCCGGTCTTGGTCTTGCTGGAATCGGTGATGCGCGCAATGCCGAAGTCGGTCACCTTGACGGTGTCGCTGTCGAGTTCGTACATGATGTTGGCCGGCTTGATGTCCCGGTGCACCACATTCTGGCGGTGCGCGTAGGCCAGCGCCTCGGCCACCCGGGCGACGATCGACAACACCTTTGCCGCCGGCAGCAGGTTGCCGTCCTTGCAGAAGTCCAGCAGGTCCTTGCCCTTGAGGAACTCCATCGCAATGTAGGCCAGATCGTGCTCCTCGCCGGCATCAAAGATGGTGACGATGTTCTGGTGCTGCAGGCGGCCTGCGGTTTCGGCCTCGCGGAAGAAGCGTTCGCGTGCATCGACCAGTTCGTCACCGGAAAACTCCTGGCTCAAGGCCATGGTCTTGATGGCCACCACGCGGCCGATCTTGGGGTCCTTGCCCAGATACACGACGCCCATGGCACCCTTGCCAAGCTCCTTGTCCACCTGGTAGCGGCCCAGCATCGGCTTCTCGACCGCCCCGCCGTCGAGCAGCATGGTGCCGCCAGGATGCGAGCCGCCGCCGCCCAGCATGACCGTCTCGGACATGTTCTTGGCCCGGTTGAGCTTGCTCTGGAGGTCCTTGTAATCCTTGTCGTAGGTGGCCATGTGCTCGTATACGGCCTGGGCCTTGTTGAACTGGCGCTTGCGCTCGAAGTCCAGCGCCAGGCTGTACAGGTTGCCCATGACCGCATCGCCCATCGGCACGCGGCGGAAGCGGTCGAAGGCCATGTCGAGCTGGCCCTGCCCCTGCAGCGCCAGGCCCATCATGCGGTTGGTCTCGGCCGACTCTTCGTCCGACTTGATCTTGCCGGCCTCAGTCACCAGGAAGCGTTTGGTGGTGAGGGCCAGATGCCCGATCACCAGCAGGACAGCCGGAAGCACCATCTTGACCCAGGTCGCGCCAGCCGACAAAAGGCCGTATTCGGCACCCAGCAGGGCGACCAGCAGCACCAGCGTCACGACTGCCGATGTGCCTGCCGACAAGCGCGGCAAAACCGCCACCACATACGCCGCCACCAACAGGAACAGCGCCGGCGTGGCCCACAGGGCCCAGCCGGGCTGCACGATGAAGTGTTCGCTCAGGATGCTGGAGGTGATGTGGGCGATGGTTTCAGCCGGGGACAGGCCGGCATGGCCGGGCACAGGAAAGGTGACACCGACTCCAGCGGCGGTGGCACCGATGATGACGATCTTGTCGGCGTACTTGGAGGCCGGGATCTTGCCGTTGAGCACGTCGTAGAAGGAGTCGATGCTGAATGGCGGCCTGCCGTCCCTGTCGGCATAGAACTGGGGCAGCATCAGGGCCGACTCGTCGGTCCGAACGCGCAGCTTGCCGATCTGGACCGACTCGCCCACATTGAGCTTGACATCGGTTGCCGCCAGGTTGAGGCTCTTCAGGGATGCGAGCAATGCCATTGAGGGCACGGCGTTGCCATAGTAGTTGATCAGCAGCGGCTCCCGGCGTACCGCACCGTCCACGTCCTGGTACTGGTTCAGGTGGCCGATGCCAGCCGCCGCGATGCCGATGGACTCGATCGGCTGCTGGCCACTCACCGCGGGGTAGGAGAAACCGCTGCGCTCCTCGATGGCGCTCTTGAGGGCGTAGGCCGGCAAAGGCTTGTCTGGGTTGCCCCGCGGCTCACCCAGGGAGAATATGGAAGGCACCAGCACGTTGCCCGCCTTTTTCATGCTGGCGGCCAGCACGGCATCGGTGTCGAGAGCGCGTTCAGCCTCTGCGATCACCTGGTTGAGTTCGGCATTGCCGGCAGCAGCATCGCCGCTGGCGGCCAGCAGGCTCTTCATCTTGCGGATGTAGTTCAGGCCGCGGTCGACCTGCGGCTCGATGAAAAATGCGGTGTGGACGATGGTCTTGGCCTTGGCCTCGGACAGTTGGTCGATCAGCCTGGCATGCACATCCCGCGGCCAGGGCCAGCGCCCGATGTTGGCGACGCTCTGGTCATCGATCGCAATGATGGCCACACGGTCCGAGGGTTGGCGCGCGCTGCTGGTGCTGGCAACGTCGTAGAACTTGCGCTCCAGGGAACCGATCAGGTCGGTGGCCAGGTTGAGCAGGATGACGGCCAACACGATGGCCACCCCCGCAAACCAGTCAGAGCGCCAGAACTGAGCGATTTTTGAAGATGATTTAGTTGCCACGTTCCAACCTCAGCCATGTTGACGGGCCGCATCTGCCCGGCGCATGTGGCCCAGAAAGCCCGAGCCGCTCAAATGCGACGCAGACGGGTACGTTAGCAGACACCGGTACCCGCGACAAGGGACTAGTCGGGCCCCGGCTGTCGTTTTTTTGCAATATCGCCAAGAAGTGCCAACCCGAAGAATCAGCACCTGCCCGATGTCAGAGACTGGCCTTGAGCAGCTTGGCCATCTCGGACGGATTGCGCGTGACCTTGAAGCCGCACTCTTCCATCACTTCGAGCTTGGCCTGGGCGGTATCGGCACCACCGGAGATCAATGCCCCGGCATGGCCCATGCGCTTGCCGGCCGGCGCGGTGACGCCGGCGATGAAACCGACGATCGGCTTTTTCATGTTCGCCTTGCACCAGCGGGCGGCTTCGGCTTCGTCCGGGCCGCCGATCTCGCCAATCATGATGACGGCATCGGTATCCGGATCGTCGTTGAACATGCGCATGACGTCGATGTGCTTGAGGCCATTGATCGGGTCGCCGCCGATGCCGACGGCGCTGGACTGGCCCAGGCCGATTTCGGTGAGCTGGGCGACGGCTTCATAGGTCAGCGTGCCGGAGCGGCTGACCACGCCGATGCGGCCCTTGCGGTGGATGTGGCCGGGCATGATGCCGATCTTGATTTCTTCGGGCGTGATCAGGCCGGGACAGTTGGGGCCGAGCAGCAGGGTCTTCTTGCCGCCGGCGGCCTCCTTGGCCTTCATGCGGTTGCGCACCTCCAGCATGTCGCGCACCGGAATGCCTTCGGTGATGCAGATGGCCAGGTCGAGCTCGGCTTCGACGGCTTCCCAGATCGCCGCCGCCGCGCCTGCCGGCGGCACATAGATGACGGAGACGGTGGCGCCGGTGCTGCTGGCGGCCTCCTTGACCGAGGCGTAGATGGGAATGCCGAAGATGGCCTCACCGGCCTTCTTGGGGTTCACCCCCGCCACGAAGCAGTTCTTGCCATTGGCATATTCCTGGCACTTTTCCGTGTGGAACTGTCCGGTCTTGCCGGTGATGCCCTGGGTGATGACCTTGGTGTTCTTGTTGATCAGGATGCTCACGTCAACTCCTATTTGATGGCGGCGACGACTTTTTGCGCCGCTTCGGCCATGGTGTCCGCACTGATGATCGGAAGGCCGGACTCGGCCAGCATCTTCTTGCCCAGGTCCTCGTTGGTGCCTTTCATGCGCACGACCAGCGGAACGTTCAGGTTGGTCGCCTTGCAGGCGGTGATCACGCCGGTGGCGATGGTGTCGCACTTCATGATGCCGCCGAAGATGTTGACCAGGATCGCCTTGACCTGGGGATTCCTGAGCATGATCTTGAAGGCTTCGGTCACCTTCTCGGGGGTGGCGCCACCGCCGACATCCAGGAAGTTGGCCGGCTCGGCGCCGTAGAGCTTGATGGTGTCCATGGTGGCCATGGCCAGGCCAGCACCGTTGACCAGGCAGCCGATGTTGCCGTCCAGGCTGATATAGGCGAGATCGAACCTGCTGGCCTCGACTTCCGCCGGATCTTCCTCGTCCAGATCGCGATAGGCCACGATCTCCTGCTGGCGGAACAGCGCGTTGGCGTCGAAGTTGAACTTGGCGTCCAGGGCCTTGATGCCGCCATTGCCTTCGAGGATCAGCGGGTTGATCTCGACCAGCGAGGCGTCGGTATCCATGTAGCACTTGTAGAGCTTCTGCAGCACCTCCACGCACTGCGCGGTCGAACCGGCAGGAACACCGATGCCGTTGGCCAGTTCAGTCGCCTGGGCCAGCGTGAGGCCCAGCGCCGGGTCGACGAACACCTTGAGGATCTTCTCGGGGGTGGCGTGGGCCACCTCCTCGATGTCCATGCCGCCTTCGGAGGAGGCCATCAGCGCGACGCGCTGGGTAGCGCGGTCGGTCACGGCGGACACGTAATACTCCTTCTTGATGTCGGCGCCATCCTCGATCAGCAACCGGCGGACCTTCTGCCCAAGCGGGCCGGTCTGGTGCGTGACGAGCTGCATGCCGAGGATCTCGGTGGCCAGCTTGCGGACTTCGTCCATCGAGCGGGCCAGCTTGACGCCGCCGCCCTTGCCGCGGCCGCCCGCATGGATCTGGGCCTTGACGACCCACACCGGGCCGCCGAGCTTCTGCGCGGCTTCGACCGCCTCCTGCACCGTGAACGCCGCAATGCCGCGGGGTACCGGTACGCCAAACTTGCGCAAGATCTCCTTGCCCTGGTATTCGTGAATCTTCATGAGGTCTCTCCCGGAACTGGAAACAACCCACCTGGTCGCCGAGAATGGGGCCCCGACGATGGGCGGCGGATACCAAAGCCGCCAAATGTATCATGCTGCAACGCACTAAACTGAGCGCTGGCTTACAGCTGCGGCGGTTTGCGCACGGCACAGAAACGGACGGACCCATGGCCAAGATATTCATCGACGGAGAAGCCGGCACCACCGGCCTGCAGATCCGGGAGCGCCTGCAACACATGGCGGACATCGAGCTGGTCAGCATCGCGGCCGAGTCGCGCAAGGACCCGCTGGCCAAGCGCGCGCTGATGGCGCAGGTCGATCTGGTGATCCTGTGCCTGCACGATGCCGCCGCCATCGAATCGGCCGCCATGATTGAGTCGATCGCGGCAGACTCCGGCAAGCCAGGCCCCCGCGTGATCGACGCCTCGACCGCGCACCGCACCCATGCCGAGTGGGTGTACGGCTTTCCCGAGCTGTCGCCGGCACAACGCGAAGCGGTGCGCACCGCGCCACGGGTCAGCAACCCGGGCTGTTACGCCACGGGCGCCATCGCGATCATTCGTCCGCTGGTGGATGCCGGGCTGATCCCGAGCGACTTCCCGCTGATGCTGCCAGCGGTGAGCGGTTATTCCGGCGGTGGGCGGACCATGATCGAAGCCCATGAGGCGGGAGTCGCCCCACCGTTCGAGGTGTACGGCCTGGGGCTGCGGCACAAACACATCCCGGAGATCATGCAGTACAGCGGCCTGCGGCGGCGGCCGATCATGATCCCTGCGGTGGCCAATTTCCGCCAGGGCATGCTGGTCCAGCTGCCGCTGCACCTGGACCAGTTGCCCGGCAAACCCGCTGCCCAGGACCTGCGCCATGCGCTGGTGGCGCATTACGAGGGCAGTGAATGGGTCACGGTCGAGCCAGCCACAGCCGATGGCAAGCTGGATGCAGCGGCCCTGCGCGACACCAACAAGCTGGAGCTGCGGGTGTACGCCAATGATGGCGCCACCGACGGCTTCCAGCATGCCGTGGTGGTGGCGCGGCTGGACAACCTGGGCAAGGGAGCCAGCGGCGCGGCCGTGCAGAACCTGAAGCTGATGCTGGGGCTGTAGGCCCTGCGGTCTCGTCGGAAGCTCTTCGTGTTGCGGGGCTGAGCCCCCGGAAAAGGCCGGGCGGGGCTCACTCCGCAACTGCCCCGCCGGGCATATCGTCATCGTCGGCGCCGGAAACCACCCGGCGGATGGTCTCCCCATCGAATCCGCGTGCCGCGAGAAATCGCATCTGCCGTGCCCGCTCCTCGGGGCTGGAGGGTTGGCGCGGCTCAGCCTGCGTGGCGTGGCCGGCACCGAACTTCTTGCGCCAGACGCTGCGCGCACGCTCCAGCTCGGTGGCCTGCAGGCCCGCCACCGCCTCCCGGACCAACGCGGGCTCCAGGCCCTTTTGCTGCAATTCCTGGCGGATGCGGGAAGCGCCCAGTCTGGATGCACGTCGGTGGATCACCGACTCGACCACCCGCCCGGCATCGATGAAGCCCTTGGCCTGAAGGTCGTCGAGCACCCCTGCGAGTTCGCCAGACGCCTGGGCATGGGCAGCCAGCTTGCGCTCCAGCTCGGCGCGGGAGTGCTCACGCCCGCTGAGCAGACGCAGCGCACGACCCTTGAGCGACAACGGGGGTATGGCCATGGTGCACTGCCACAGCGCACCCTGGCATGCAGGGCCCGGCTGCGGCGCCACTCAGGGGCGAGGCAGCCTCAGTCGGCCTTCTTGCCGGCCTTGCCAGCCTTGGCCTCGGCCGCCTCCAGGGATTCGGGCAGCAGCGGGATGCCCAGCGACTCGCGCACCTTGTTCTCGATCTCGCGCGACAACTCGGGGTTCTCGCGCAGGAACTCACGGGCGTTGTCGCGCCCCTGGCCGATCTTCTCGCCGTTGTAGGCAT
>JBIKTP010000085.1:0-7753 GCA_044348035.1 Burkholderiaceae bacterium | reverse complement strand
GGGCATCGCGCACCTGCGTTTCACTCGCGTCGGCCGGCAGTCCCAGGGTGGAGCGGCCCTGGTCTGCCATTTCGAGCGCCAATGCGGACAGCTGGCCGCGACCCGCCAGGTCCAGCACGACAGCCCTTTGCAGCTGCTGGTGCGCATCCGCGTCATGCTGCTCACCGAGCAGGATCAGGTCGGCAGGCAGCAGGGCGTCCACGCGCTGGCGCACATCCGGCGCCGGCAGTGCAGCGCAGCCCGCCAGCAACTGGGCGAGCGCCAAGGCAGCGGCAAGCCGCGGCAGGGTGGACTTTGCCCGGTATGTCATCGATGGGCGGGCCTGGGGCAGATGGGGGGCTCAGTGCACCAGCAACGGGTTCTGGGCCAGTTCGGCGTACCCTTCCAGGGTGCTTTCCACCTCCTCCTGGCTGGGCGTGCGCACCTGCCAGGCGGCAATGTGCTGCTGGAACAGCTCGGCCCAGGAGCCATCGAGGTAGACCTCCTTGCCCACCCGCTTGTCGATGATCTCGAAGCCATGGCGGGCGATGGCTGGCGCGGCAGGGGTGCTCTGCGCGCCCGCCGCCAGCTCCGGTGCGTTCGCAAGCATGTGGGTCACGGAAAAACTCTCGGAGTCGTACAGCATGTTCATGGTTCATTCTCCTGGAACAGGGGTTTTACTGCACGTGGACGCGAATCAGGGCTTTTCAAGGCGTTTCGGTGCTGCGCCACTGCTGGTCGATGAAATCGCCGTTGCTCTGGGTGATGCGGATGCGGGCCGGCAGGTAGGCCAGCGCGGGGGCCAGCCAGATCTCGACCTTCTGGTCGTACTCGCGCCGTGGCAGCCGCGTCAGGCGCAGTGACTGCTGCTCGCCGCCGGGCAGGGTGAGGGTCTCGGCGGCGTCGATGGTGAACGTCCAGGGTTCGGCGATCCGGGTACCGACCGTCTGCATGCTGATCATGCTGCCGGGCGGGTAGCGCTGCGGCTCGGCTGCCAGCATGGCTGCCAGCTGCAGGAAGACGCTGAGCTGGTCCTGGGCACCGGGCAGCAGCACGGCCTCGGGCGTGTTGGCGCTGAACACCACACGGCCACGGTCGCGCTCGAAATGGGCTGCGGTCTCGGAGCGGATCTTGTCGCCGTAGCGCTTGGGCGCCAGGCCGGTCGTCGTCAGCGCGCCGGTGCTGGTCACCACCCGGGAGCCCACCAGGAAAGCGCTGAGCTGCAGGCGGGCCTCGTAGCTGGTGCCGTCGTGCAGCCACGCCAGCTCGCCGTTGGCGCTGTAGCGCAGTTTGCCGCGCATGCCGGTGGCATCAAACTTGAGCCGTGTGGGTGCGGGGACGGCGTAGCTGCGGGTTTCGGGCGCGTACACCCCGCCTGGTGGCTGGGGCTGCGCTCCGGCAGATGACTGCGAAGCTGCCGGCGCGCCTGCTGACCCGACCGCTGTACTTTCCATCGGCGCCGATGTCGCGTTGTCGGGGGGCCGCGCGGCCTGCACGTCCGCAGGCGGGCTCCCCAGCTCGGGTGCGGAAGCTGCGGAGACGGGCGCCTGCGCCTGGTTGTCGAGCGCCCCTGTCGAGGGCTCGGGCAACGCAATGGTCTGCGGCATCGGCGCCGGTTCGGCCGTCCCCGCAGGCGCCGCGCCTTCGTTCGCCGCGCCAGCAGAGGGTGAGGCCGCATTCGGCGCACGCTTGCGCTGCGTGGCGGCCACCTTGCGCAATGGCGCAGGCGGCACGGGCGCAGCGGCCACCGGCGCCGGCAGTTGCACCGTGCGGGTGAGCAGCACCCGGGGGCTGGCAGGCGAGCCCTCAGCCATCGCCCCCACGGTGTTCTGCACCACGACCGCATGGGCCAGCAGCACGCCGATGGTCAGCGCGGCCAGTGCGAGCGGAGGGATCGGCGCGGGGGCGGAATTCATCTGAAATACACTGCAACCATGAAACTTGCCACCTACAGGGACGGCTCGCGGGACGGTCAGTTGCTGGTTGTGTCTCGCGACCTGTCCACCGCCCATTATGCGACCGGCATCGCGGACCGGCTGCAGCAGGTTCTGGACGATTGGAACTTCCTCTCACCCCAGTTGCAGGACCTGTACGAGACGCTCAACCATGGCAAGGCACGCCACGCCTTTGCGTTCGATCCCAGGCAGTGCATGGCCCCCTTGCCACGCGCCTACCAGTGGGCCGATGGCTCGGCCTATCTGAACCATGTGGAGCTGGTGCGGGCTGCGCGCAAGGCCACCGTACCGGAGAGTTTTCACACCGATCCCCTGATGTACCAGGGCGTCAGCGATGCCATGCTGGGCCCGAGTGACGATGTGGTCTGCCCCAGCGAGGACATGGGCATCGACTTCGAGGCCGAGCTCGTGGCCATCACTGGCGACGTGCCCATGGGGTCCTCGCCCGAGCGCGCCCTGGAGGGCATCCGCCTGCTTGCGCTGGCCAACGACGTGAGCCTGCGCAACCTGATCCCGGACGAGCTGGCCAAGGGTTTCGGATTTGTGCAGAGCAAGCCGGCCACGGCCTTCAGCCCGGTGGCCGTCACCCTGGACGAGGTCGGCGATGCCTGGGACAAGGGCCGGCTGCACCTCACCCTGCAGTCCACCTGGAACGGCCGCAAGGTCGGCCTGTGCGAGGCCGGAGCGGAGATGAGCTTCCACTTCGGCCAGCTGATCGCCCATCTGTGCAGGACGCGCAATGTGCGGGCCGGCTCCATCGTCGGCTCCGGCACGGTCAGCAACAAGGGGGTCGAGGCCCACGGGCGCATGGAGTGGCCCAAGGGTTACAGCTGCATCGCCGAGAAGCGCGCCATGGAGACACTGCAGGATGGACAGCCGTCCACCGGCTACATGAAGTTCGGCGACACCATCCGCATCGAGATGAGGGGGCGCGACGGGCAGTCGGTGTTCGGGGCGATCGATCAGCAGGTGGTCGGGCTGGGTGGTCGCGCACCGGCCGCCTGACAGTCTTGCTCAGCCCCCCGGCAGCTGCGCAATGAACTGCTTGAGCCCGCGCAGCAGCATCTCCACCGCCACCGCCACCAGGATCAGGCCCATCAGCCGCTCGACAGCGACCACGAAACGCTCGCCCAGCACCTTCTGGATGCGTTCGGCCAGCACCAGCACGACCGCACACACCACCATGGTGACACACAGCGCTGCGATCCACTCCAGCCGCCGCTCGGGCGCCTCTGACACCAGCAGCATCACGGTGGCCAGCGCCGACGGGCCGGCCAGCGCGGGCACGGCGAGCGGCACGATCAGCGGCTCGCCGACGATGGCGGTCGATTGCGCGTCGGGCGGCGGGAACACCATGCGCAGCGCGATCAGGAACAGGATCACGCCGCCGGCGATCTGCAGCGACAGCCCGCTGAGGTTCATGACCCGCAGGAAGGCGTCGCCGATGAACATGAAGGTCAGCAGCAGCAGGAAGGCGATCAGCACCTCGCGCACGATCACCAGCGTGCGGCGTTCGGGCGCCACATTGCGCAGCGCGTTGGCGAAAATCGGGATGCTGCCGAAGGGGTCGGTGATCAGCAGCAGCAGGATGGTGGCAGAGGCGAAGGTGTAGGTCATCATGGCTCACCACTCCCAAGGCCCGGGCAGCAGTGCGCGCGCAGGATAACAGGCCGCGATGCGCATCGCACGGGGCCACATCATCGGGGGCTTGCAGGTGTGGCTCAGGCGGTGCGGGCGCCTTCGAACTTCTGCTGGCATCCGATGCAGCGCAGGGCCTGCGGTGTTGCCTGCAGGCGTGCCAGGGCGATGGCTTCCCCGCAATCCAGGCACTCGCCATACACGCCGGACTCGATGCGGGCCAGCGCGGCATCGATCTGGTTCAGGGCCAGGGTTTCGTGGTCGTCGAGCGCCAGTTCCAGATCGCGTTCGGTGGCGCGTTGGGCCTGCGAGTCCTCGCTGCCGCTGAAATGCGCGGCCGACGCCTGCGCCCGGCCGACCTCACCGCCGCGCAACTGTGCCAGCTGCCCGAGCAGTGCTGTGCGTTCGCCTGCCAGCTGGAGCTTGAAGGCATGGAGTTGTGTCTTGTTCATGGTGTCTCTCCTGTGGGGGATGCTGCGATGCCATGATGCGCCGGGGCGCGGCGGATGTCTTTGACCGGCGTCAAGTCCACCGGGGCGCAAAGAGGCTTGCGCGACGCCCCCAGCGCCACGGCCGACGCCCTGCGTGCGATAATTTTTCGATGCAGCAACTGCGCAATGCCCGCCTTCTCGCCCGCCTGGTGCTGGTGTGGTTTGCATTGGCCGTCGGTGTCGCCATCGCATCGCCGCTGATCCAGCCCCAGTCGTCCACGCTGGTGTGTTCTGCTGGCGGAGCGCTCAAGTTCCTGCCGGTGGGCGAAGATGCCAAAGCCGTACCCGCCGGCGCAGGACTACTGGATTGCCCGCTGTGTCTGCAGATGGCGGCGCCATCCGTGCGGGCACCGGTGCTGGCCGTCCGCAATCCTGATTCGTCCGGCAAGGTGCCGCAGATCGAACCGGTCCGCGTGGTCCGCGCTGCGGGCCCCTTCCCTGGCCGTGGCCCCCCCGCGCAGACCTGAAACCTTCGCTGGGCGGGCGCCGGTGGACACTGTGCGAGCCGCCCCCTCCCGCATAGCGCATGACATGGCGCGCCACGCCCGCACCGGGCGGCCTTCCGATGGCCCCGGGGTGTGGTCGCCTTCCCCTATTTCTCCGGGCATGCTTGCCCGATCCAAGGAACACCATGAAACTCTCGCAACTCACTCTTGCCGCCCTGATGGCGGCCGCCGTATCCACCTCCGCTGTCGCCCAGTCCGTCGAGGTCAAGGACCCCTGGGTCCGTGCCGCAGTTCCCGGCCAGACGGGCACCGGTGCGTTCATGAAGATCACCGCCAGGAACGGCGCCCGTCTGGTGTCGGCGTCCAGCCCGGTGGCCGGCGTGACGGAAGTCCATGAAATGAAGATGGAGGGCAACGTCATGAAGATGCGCGCCCTCGAGGGCGGCCTGGAACTGCCCGCCGGCAAGACCGTGGAGCTCAAGCCCGGGGGCTACCATGTGATGCTGATGGACCTCAAGGGCCCCCTGGCCAGGGACAGCACCGTTCCCCTGACGCTGGTCTTCAAGGATGCCAAGGGCGTCGAAAGCAGGATCGAGCTCAAGGTCCCCGTGTCCACGGCGCCCGTGATGCACAAGCATTGAGGCAGAGGGCCGGCGGCCCTGCTCCGTTCGCCAAGGCCGCCACATTGGGGTAAGCTGTCACGGTCCGATCCGGACGCGCCCCTTTTGGAGACACCATGAGCGACTCAGCCAGCAGCGGTTTCGGCAAGTTCGTGCCGGGGTTCGATTTCCTGCAGAGCCTTGCCAAGGGGGCCTCCCAGAGCATCCCGCAGATGCCCAACCTGGCGAACTGGGTCGCGCCGTCGCTGAATCCCGAGGAACTCGAAAAGCGCATCGAGGAGCTCAAGGCGGTGCATTTCTGGCTGGAGCAGAATTCGCGGGCCCTGGGCGCCACCATCCAGGCACTGGAGGTGCAGAAGATGACGCTGGCCACACTGCAGGGCATGAACTTCAACCTCGGTGATGTCGCCAACGCCTTCAAGCTCAAGGCGGCCGACTCGGTGGCGCAGGGCATGCAGCGCGTCACGGAAACAGCCGAAAGCGCGGCCAAAACCGTGTCCGACGCGGCCACTGCCGTCGGCAGCGCCGCCCGCAAGGCCACGGCCAAACCTCCGGGCGCGCGCAAGGCAGCAGCGTCCGACGCCGCCGCCAAGCCCGCGGCCGGCACCCCGTCGCTGGTCGATCCCTTGCAGCTGTGGGGCGCGCTCACGCAGCAGTTCCAGCAGATCGCCGCAACGGCCCTGAAGGATGCCGGTCGCAATACCGCCATCGACGCCACCCGCAACATGGCCGCCGGCATCGCCAAGGGGGCGGTCAAGTCGGGCCGCAAGATGGCCACCGGAGCCGGTGCGGCAGCCCGGCGCAGCCCGGCGCGCAAGACCGGCCGCAAAGCGGCAGTCGGCAGCCGATGAAGATGTTTCCCTACGGACACGCCACCCATCCGCAGTGGATGATGGCAGCGGGGCTGGTGCTGGCGCAGTTGCGCGCGCAGATGGCGCTGCACGGGTATGCGAATGCGCCCACGCTCGGGCTGCTCTACATCACCGACCACTATGCCGGGGAGGCCCAGGCGATCCTGGACCACCTGGGCGGCGAACTGCCCGGCATCACGGACTGGTCCGGTACCGTGGGTGTGGGGGTGGCCTCCAACAATGTCGAGTATTTCGACGAGCCGGCCATGGCCGTGATGCTGTGCGAGCTGCCCACCGACCAGTACCGTGTGTTCTCCGGCGTGGCGCCGCTGAGCCTGGGCTTCGAGGCACACACGGCGCTGGTGCATGCCGACGGCAACACCCTGGACCTGTCGGAACTCATCGAGGAAATGGCAGCGCGCACGGCCACCGGGTACCTGTTTGGCGGTTTGTCGGCCAGCCGCACCCGCACCGTGCAGTTCGCTGCGGCGGGCGACGGCAATATCCGCGGCCAGGGTGGCGCGCGCGGGGTCTTCAGCGGCGGGCTCAGTGGCGTGGCTTTCGGCGCAGACGTGCATCTGGTCTCGCGGGTCACGCAGGGCTGCCAGCCGCTGTCGGGTCTGCGCGGCATCACCGCGGGCGAGAAAAACCTGGTGCTGGAACTCGACGGCCAGCCGGCGCTCGACGTGCTGCTGCAGGAGCTCGGCGTCTCGCTCGACGATCCGCATCGCGCACTCGCCAGGATCCGACAGACCCTGGTGGGCCTGCAGCGTTCGGCCGATGCCGACGGCGGCGAGGGCGTGGGCCGCGCCGGCAACTTCGGCAACGACGTGATCGTGCGCCACATCATCGGGCTGGACCCTGCGCGCCGGGGCATCGCGGTGGCCGACCAGGTCAGCGTCGGCATGCAGATGGCCTTCTGCCAGCGCAGTGTGCAGGCCGCACGGGCCGATCTGGTGCGTGTCTGCGCCGAGATCCGCGAAGAGCTCGAGCCGCTGGAGCTCAGCATGGAAACCGCCTCCGCGCTGGCCGCCTCGGGGCTGGATGCCGCGCCGCATCCGGCTCGCCGGATCGCTGGCGCCATCTACGTGAGCTGCTCCGGCCGGGGCGGACCGCATTTTGGCGGGCCCAGCGCAGAAATGCAGATCGTGCGCCGGGCCCTGGGCGACGTCCCGCTGGTCGGCTTCTTCGCGGGGGGCGAAATCGCGCGCAACCATGTGTACGCCTACACCGGTGTGTTGACGGTGTTCGCGCAGGCGGACTGACGGCGTGGCGGAAAAACTCGTTGTCCGGCATCTGCACAAGGTCTTCGGGCCACAGCCGGCACTGGCCATGGACCTGCTGCGCCAGGGCCGCACGAAAGACGAGATCTTCCGGCAGACCGGCATGGTCGTGGGCGTCAAGGACGCCAACTTCTCGGTCGAGGAGGGCGAGATCTTCGTGCTGATGGGCCTGTCCGGCTCCGGCAAGTCGACGCTGATCCGCCTGCTCAACCGCCTTGTCGAGCCCACCCACGGCCAGGTGCTGGTGGGCGGGCATGATGTGGCCGCCATGGGCCGCAAGGCCCTGGTCGAACTGCGCCGGCGCGACATGGCCATGGTGTTCCAGTCCTTCGCGCTGCTGCCGCACCGCACGGTGCTCGACAATACGGCCTTCGGCCTGGAGGTGGCCGGCGTGGACCGCAAGACGCGCGAACGCCGTGCCCTCGAGGTGCTCGAGCAGGTCGGCCTGCGTTCCTTTGCGCACAAGCGGCCGGCCGAGCTGTCAGGCGGC
>JBIKTP010000084.1:0-7765 GCA_044348035.1 Burkholderiaceae bacterium | reverse complement strand
CGACCTCACTGCCACCGGGATCGAGCAGGCCAAACAGGCCGGCCGCGTGCTGCGCCAGGAGGCGTACGAGTTCGACCTGGCCTACACGAGCATGCTCAAGCGCGCCACCCGCACCCTGTGGCATTGCCTGGACGAAATGGACCGCACCTGGCTTCCAGTGGCGCATACCTGGCGCCTCAATGAGCGCCATTACGGTGCGCTGCAAGGACTGAACAAGGCCGATACCGCCCGCAAATACGGAGATGCACAGGTGCTGGCCTGGCGCCGCAGCTACGACACACCGCCACCGCCACTGGAGCCGAACGACCCGCGCAGCGAGCGAGGCGACATCCGGTACGCCCGGCTGCAGCCAGACCAGATACCTCTGACGGAGTGCCTGAAGGACACGGTTGCCCGGGTCATGCCGTTCTGGAACGAGTCCATGGCGCCTGCCATCCGCAGCGGCAAACGCGTTGTGGTCGCGGCGCACGGCAATTCGATACGGGCGCTGGTGAAATACCTGGACGGGATGTCGAACGAAGCCATCGTGGAGCTGAATATTCCCAATGGCATCCCGCTGGTGTATGAGCTCGACCAGAACCTGCGCCCGCTGCGCCATTACTACCTGGGCGACGCGGCTGCAATCGCCGCCGCCGCCGCCGCCGTGGCGGCCCAAGGTAAAGCCTGAGTAAATCTGCCCGCTTTCGCGCCACAAGGGCCCAGGAATACCAAGGGCTCGCGGAACTGGCGCGCCCGACGCGCCTCCAAGGTGTATATTGAATCGCAAGAGGAATCATCATGGGCCAGAAACTCAAAATTGCGGGCTGGGTATCGATCGGCGTCGTCGCCGGCGCACTCACTACCGTCTCGCTGCAGACCGTCGCCAGAGGAACGTTCGGGCCCCTCCCGCTGGAGGAAATGCAGCAGCTTGCGGCCGTGTTCAACATGGTCAAGAGCGACTATGTGGAGCCGGTGGACGAGAAAAAGCTCATCACCGAAGCCATATCGGGCATGGTCAGCAGCCTGGATCCGCACTCCCAGTATTTCGACAAGAAGTCGTTCAAGGAATTCCGCGAAGGCACTGCGGGCCGGTTTGTCGGCGTCGGCATCGAGATCACCCAGGAAGACGGGCTGATCAAGGTGGTCTCCCCGATCGAAGGCTCGCCAGCATTCCGCGCCGGCATCAAGACCAACGACCTGATCACCCGCGTGGACGATACCGCCGTCAAGGGTCTCTCGCTGAGCGAGGCCGTCAAGCGCATGCGCGGCGAACCCAACACCAAGGTGATCCTGACCATCTTCCGCAAGGACGAGAACCGCACTTTCCCGGTGACGATCACCCGCGAGGAAATCCGCACCGTGTCCGTGCGCGGCAAGGTGATGGAGCCCGGCTACGCATGGATCCGTCTGAGCCAGTTCCAGGAGCGCACGGTGGAGGACTTCGTGCGCAAGGTGGAGGAGGTCTACAAGCAGGAACCCAACCTCAAGGGACTGGTCCTCGACCTTCGCAACGACCCGGGCGGGCTGCTCGATGCAGCGGTGGCCGTATCGGCAGCATTTCTTCCCGAGAACGTCAACGTTGTCTCCACCAATGGACAACTGGCAGAAAGCAAGTTCACCTACAAGGCCTCGCCCGAGTACTACCTGCGCCGCGGCACCGCAGACCCGCTCAAGCGCCTGCCTGCGGCCCTGAAGACCGTACCGCTGGTGGTGCTCGTCAACGAAGGCTCTGCCTCGGCCAGTGAAATTGTCGCGGGAGCCATCCAGGACTACAAGCGCGGCACGATCATGGGCAACCAGACCTTCGGCAAGGGTTCGGTCCAGACAGTGCGCCCGCTTGGCCCCGATACCGGTCTCAAGATCACCACGGCACGCTACTACACCCCCAAAGGGCGCTCGATCCAGGCCAAGGGCATCGTCCCCGACGTCATGGTGGATGAAACCGAAGAAGGCAACCTGTTCTCCGCTCTGCGCACCCGCGAGGCAGACCTAGAGAAACACCTCAACAGCGGCCAGGGCGACGAGAAGAAGGACGCCAACCGTGAAAAGGCCCGCGAAGAAGCGCGCAAGCGCCTCGAGGAAGAAGCGAAGAAACCCGTCGCCGAGCGTCGGATGCCGGAGTACGGCACAGAGAAAGACTTCCCGCTGGCGCAGGCCCTGAACCAGCTCAAGGGCCGCCCGGTCATGGTCAGCAAGACGCTGACCGAACGCAAGGACGCGCCGAAGGAAAACTAGGCAGGCAGCGGCCTCGCAGCCGATGAACGACAACCAGCTGCTGCGGTACTCGCGGCATATCCTTCTCGACGAGGTCGGCATCGACGGGCAGGAACGTATCCGGGCCGCACATGCGCTGGTCATCGGCGCTGGCGGGCTCGGCTCGCCAGTGGCACTGTACCTGGGCTCCGCCGGTGTCGGGCAGATCACCCTGGTGGACCACGACACGGTAGACCTCACCAACCTGCAGCGCCAGGTGGCGCATACCAGCGCACGCATCGGTTGGCCGAAGGTGGAGTCGGTGCGTGCGGCCATCGCCGCGATCAATCCGGAGGTTCTTGTCCACCCACTGCAGCAGCGTGCCGACGACGCGCTGCTGGACAGACTGGTTCCCCAGGCCGACGTCGTGCTGGACTGCAGCGACAACTTCCAGACCCGCCATTCCGTCAACGCGGCCTGCGTGCGACACGGCCGCCCGCTGGTGTCAGGCGCTGCAGTGCGCTTTGACGGGCAGATCAGTGTCTACGACAGGCGAGACAGCCACTCGCCGTGTTATGCCTGCGTGTTCCCTCCACAGGTCGATTTTGAGGAAGTCCGCTGCGCGACCATGGGTGTCTTCGCCCCGCTGGTGGGCATCATCGGCACCATGCAGGCGGCCGAGGCACTCAAGCTCCTGTGCGGTGCCGGCCGTTCTCTGGCGGGGCGCCTGCTGATGCTCGACGGGCGGGCCATGGAGTGGACGGAACTGCACCTGCCGCGGCACGCCGCATGCCCCGTGTGCGGCGTCGCTTGAGACTGCGCGCGCGGCGTATGTGTCAGTCCCGGGCGGCCAGGGCCAGTTCCGCCATGCGCAAGGCTCCCTGCAGTGAGCCCGCACCGGCGATGAAGCGCCCGTTGTGGCAAAACACCGCGTCCGGGACCCCGCAGACCGCGGCGAGTTCGCCAGCGCGCAATCCGGCCCAGTCGCGCGGCAGGTCCTTGCGGGCCACGAAGGACTGCGGCTCCACTGTCACCACATGCAACTGGTGCTGCGTGTCGGTCGAGTCCGGGTAGACCACCAGCAGCACCTCGGGCATTTCCAGGCTGACCACGTCCTTCCACGGCAAGCTGCCACGCGGCAGAAGCAGCACCCTTCCCCCGTGCAGGCGCTGGGCATCGCGCACGATCTGTGCGCCCTGGTGCCGCGCCCGCAGCTGGTCAAGGGCCGCCAGCAATACCGGGGTCACCGTGGAGAGCGCGCGCTCGAAACCGGCCCGGTGCACCTGGCCGTCCCTGTCAGCCGCGGCCGGGTTGTCCCAGGTGGTGTTGAACTGGCCCAGCAGCGCCGACAACCCGAACAGGCCGGGCGCACCGTGCGATGCACCGGTGTCAGCCTTGTCGAGGTGCTGCACCAGCGCGTCGTCCAGGTCGGTTGCGATGGCCAGCGCCAACGGGCCATCCTGCAGGCCGAACATGCGTTGCACCAGGGCCGCACCATGTGCAGCCCAGACCAGGCCGGCACTGGCATACATCACACCCGACGGCCGCGCGCCCGAGAAGCCCCGCTGGTGGTGGTCGAAGCGACCCCGCGCAGGGTCCCATTCGCCGCCAACGTCGACCGCGAAATCAGCTGCCGCGACCACCTGCTCGTCGCGCGTACGCACCAGCTCGGCACCGGGGTGCAACAACATCAGCACGGCAACACCAAAGACATCGTCGGCATGGAAGCTGCCGTTGTGGGTGGCAATTCGAATCTGGCGCATGGCTGATTCTCCGCAATTTCGGACGTCTTGCGGTGGCGGGCTCCGTCACGATGCGCATCAACCTGTGGCTCGCCAATGCTGGCCAGCCGTGTGCCGGCGCAGGATGACCTCATGGTGCAGCGGATGAAGGCTGCCGGCGGCATCCTGATCGGCAAGACCAACACCCCTGAATTCGCAACTGGCCCGGGGCTACGAGCTGTGTTCCGCCGGCCTGCTGGCAGGCAGGCCTCCAGCAACAGGCTGATCACGTGGCATTTCCGGGCATCTACCGAACCGCCTGCTGTTAAACTTTGAAACAACAACCCGTTCCAAGCCCAGTGACATCAATGATCGCGTCGTCCGTAGTGGATATCAGCCACCTGCGTCTGGGCGATGCGCGCGCGTTGCTGGAGCACGGCGCCAGCGGCACCCTGCCCAGCCCGGACGCCTCCCCCACTGCGTTCGTGCAAGGCGTGATCGACGGCCTGTGCGAGTTGTCACTCAAGGACCCCCTGACAGGCCTCGCCAACCGACGCCATTTCCGCTCGGTGCTGGAGCGCGAGATCGATGGTGTGGCACGCTCCGGAGAGCCGGCGCTGCTGCTGATGCTGGACATCGACCATTTCAAGGCCATCAACGACACACACGGCCATGTGGCCGGTGACATGGTGCTGCAGGCGGTGGCCAGGTGCCTGGCCGGTTGCATCCGGCCCATGGATACCGTGGCCCGCTACGGCGGGGAGGAGTTTGCGGTGGTACTGCCGAACTGCCTGGTCAATGTCGGCCAGGCCGTCGCGGAGCGGATACGCCAGACTGTCGAGTCGCTCACGATCAAGATATCGCCGCTGGTCAGCGTCAAGGCCACCATCAGCATAGGAGGTGCCTATGCGCCGGAGTGGGTCCGCTCCACAGCGGCGCTATGGATCGAGCGGGCCGACAGCATGCTGTACCGGGCCAAGTCCGAGGGCCGCAACCGGGTGTGTATCGACCACCAGCAAGTCATTGCCGTCAGCGCAGAGGAGAAGAGTCTTTTGTTTGGTCATTTGTCCATCGGCGAACCTGCCTGGATTGAACGCGTCGGCAATGAGCCACCCCAAGGTGGCGCCCAGGGAGTGCAGACATGAGCACCAATCGGTTGCCCGAAGGCGCTGTGGCGGGCGCTGAAGATACGCGTCGCGAGCCAGCGACCGGCGATGCTGCGTTGCCGGCGGTTCCGCTCAAGCCCAACGGCAAGGTGATGGCCGTCACCAGCGGCAAGGGCGGTGTGGGCAAGACATTCGTGTCTGCCAATCTGGCTGCCGCTCTTGCGAAGCGGGGGTACAAGGTGCTGGTGCTCGATGCCGACCTGGGCCTTGCCAACCTGGACGTCGTGCTCAACCTGTATCCCAAGGTCACGCTGCACGATGTCTTCACCGGCAAGGCCAAGCTTGAAGAGGCGATCATCCGGGCCCCAGGCGGTTTCTCCGTACTGCTCGCTGGCTCCGGCATGGTCGAGTATTCCCGCCTGACCCCCGATGTGCGCGACGAGTTCCTGCGCATCATCAGCAGTCTGATGCCGCACTACGACGTATTGCTGCTCGACACAGGCGCCGGTATTGCCGATGTGGTCCTGTTTGCCGTCTCGCTGGCCTCGGTGGTACTGGTCGTCGCGACGCCCGAGCCCACCTCGCTGACCGATGCCTATGCCACGATCAAGGTGCTGGCGGCCCAGCAGAAGCGCAGCACGATTCACATGGTCATCAACCAGACAGCCCGGCTGGGGGATGGCCGCGCAATCACCAGCCAGCTGCAACAGGTGCTGGACCGCTTTGTCGTCTCCGACCCCGGCAAGGGCGTACGTCTGGTACATCTTGCCGACATTCCCGCCGACACCTCGGTTCGGCAGGCAGTGATGCGGCGCCAGTTGCTCATGCAGGCCATGCCGGGCTGCCCGGCGGCGCTGGCCATCACCCAGCTGGCGGCCAAGATGGAAGACACGGTGCTGCCCAGGCAAACCTGAGGTCTACCCGTTCCATTCGGCGGTGACGATCCAGCCCTCCAGCGGATCCATGTCGACCGGCAGGCCGAACCAGGGCCAACCCTGCTGCGAGGCCCAGGCCGCCTGCACAAGGCACAGGCAGGCATCCAGCTGGTCGCCGCTGCCGTCGGCGACCAGTTCCGCGTGCTGTTCCGCTGTCAGGGCCAGGCGCAGGCCGAGCCGTGTCTGGCCGCGCCCCAGGGCCTGCAGCAGCAGATCGCGGTTGCGGCAGCGCTCCAGGGTCTGACGCGCCGGGTCATCGCTCTTGTAGCTGCGCCGCCCCAGCACCTCGCGCGCAAGCAGGCCGGGGTAGGCCTCCAGGGCCACGCGCCCGGGCTGCGCGACAGGCGCGGGCTGCACACCCGGCAGATGGACGCCCGCCTTCAGCAGCGCAGGCACACCGGCATGCAGCATGTAGGCCACCGGCGGATTGACCCACTTCATGGAGGGGCTCGACCCAGCCGGGCGGTCGGTCGCCCGATGGGCAAACTTGTCGCCCGCAGGACGCGCATCGCAAAAGGACTTGAAATGGGCGCGGATCGCCGGACGGTCCAGCGCTGCGTAGTGGCCGATACAGGCCTCCCAGGCCAGTGGCCAACCCAGGGCGTGCACCAGCTCCCGAGGAAGGCCGAACGGCAGGTCGAACCCCCCCAGCCATCGGGCCGGCCGTGACAGCCAGTCGGCAAACGCCTCGGCGGAGTCGAGTCGCTCAAGCCTGTAGAGCATCACGGTGCCACAGACCAAGCCGCCGTGCGCAATGATGATCGGTTTTCTGCGGGTCGGCCGGCTGCTGAAATCGCAGCCGATCAAGGCAGTCAAGACTGCGAAGCGCGCTTCTAGGCGCGACCCATGATCGACGCCGTGGCCATCAGTTCCTCCAGCAGCGCCAGGGAAACCCGACCCGACACGGAGTAGGGATCGAGCTCGGGCTTTTCAGCATACTTGAGCAGGATGGACGCGTTGATGCGGGACACGTTGACCTGCCCCATGGTCCAGCCGCCGAAACGCCGCTCATTGATTTCCTCGTAGTGGAGCAGGACGACATCCTTGTGGCGCGGATCCTTCTGGATGTGGCCGTACAACTCGCTGACCGGCATGCGCCCTCCCTCGATCGCCTGCAGGAAAATGCCGCCTCCGTAACACAGGATGCCGGTGATGCCGCACAGGGGGTTGGCGTTGCGCGACTGCATCAGGATGGCCTCGATGGCGTCGTTGCTAGTGTCCACTGCACGGCTGGCGTAAAGAAGTCGGACCAGCATGGTGTCAGCCTTTCCCGGGAATGAGTGAGAGGAATTCGCGGCGCAGGTTGGGATCCTTGAGGAACACCCCGCGCATGACCGAATTGATCATCTTGCTGTCCATGTCCTTCACGCCGCGCCAGGCCATGCAGTAGTGGCTGGCCTCCATGACGATTGCCAGCCCGTCGGGCTGGGTCTTGAGCTGGATGAGATCGGCCAGCTGGACGACAGCCTCCTCCTGGATCTGCGGGCGGCCCATGATCCACTCTGCCAGCCGGGCGTACTTGGACAGGCCAATCACGTTGGTATGCTCGTTGGGCATGACACCGATCCAGATCTTGCCGATGACCGGGCAGAAATGGTGGCTGCAGGCGCTGCGCACCGTGATCGGGCCGACGATCATGAGTTCATTGAGGTGCTCCGCGTTGGGGAATTCGGTGATCGCCGGTCCCGGAAAGTAGCGCCCGCGAAATACCTCGTTGACATACATCTTCGCAACCCGGCGGGCTGTGTCATCGGTATTGTGGTCGTTGGCCGTATCGATGACGAGGCTGCTGAGCACGCCTTTCATCTTCTCCTCGACCTCGTCGAGCAGC
>JBIKTP010000083.1:0-7808 GCA_044348035.1 Burkholderiaceae bacterium | reverse complement strand
TGGCAGGATGGCCTGGAACTTCCGGTCGCGGCCCTGCTTCGCAGAACCCCCTGCGGAATCACCCTCGACGATGTAGATCTCGCACAGGGCCGGGTCCTTTTCCTGGCAGTCTGCCAGCTTGCCGGGCAGGCCCATGCCGTCGAGCACACCTTTGCGCCTCGTCATGTCACGGGCCTTGCGGGCGGCTTCGCGGGCACGGGCGGCCTCGATGATCTTGCCGACGATGATCTTGGCGTCATTGGGCCGCTCCTGCAGGTAGTCGTACAGGAGTCTGCTGACGATGTCCTCCACCGGTCCACGCACTTCACTGCTGACCAGCTTGTCCTTGGTCTGGCTGCTGAACTTGGGTTCCGGAACTTTGACGCTCAGCACACAGCACAGCCCCTCGCGCATGTCATCGCCAGTGACCTCGACCTTGGCCTTCTTGGCCAGTTCGTTGTCGTCGATGTACTTGTTGATCACACGCGTCATCGCAGCACGCAGGCCAGTCAGGTGGGTGCCGCCATCGCGCTGGGGGATATTGTTGGTGAAACACAGCACCTGTTCGTTGTAGCCGCTGTTCCACTGCATGGCGACTTCCACACCGATGTTGGTGTTCTGGTCGCTCTGGCGGTCGCCCAGAGCATGGAATACATTCGGATTCAGGACAGTCTTGCCCTTGTTGATGAAGTTGACAAAACCCCGCACGCCACCAGCGCCTGAAAAATCGTCTTCCTTGCCGGTACGTTCGTCCTTGAGGCGGATCTTCACCCCATTGTTGAGAAAACTCAGCTCGCGCAGGCGCTTGCTCAGGATCTCGTAGTGAAAGTCGTTGTTGGTCTGGAAGATCTCCAGATCCGGCAGGAAGTGCACCTCGGTACCACGCTTCTCGGTGTCACCGACAAGCTTCATGGGCGAGACCTCGATGCCGTTGACCGTCTCGACGATGCGGTTCTGCACAAAACCGCGCGAGAACTCCAGCACATGCACCTTGCCATCGCGACGAACGGTGAGCCGCAGCATCTTGCTCAAGGCGTTCACACAGCTCACGCCCACACCATGCAGACCACCCGACACCTTGTAGCTGTTCTGGTTGAACTTGCCACCCGCATGCAGTTCAGTCAGGGCAATCTCGGCGGCCGAGCGCCTGGGCTCGTGCTTGTCATCCATCTTGATGCCGGTCGGAATGCCACGCCCGTTGTCCACCACACTGATCGAGTTGTCGGAGTGGATGGTGACAAGGATGTCATCGCAATGGCCGGCCAGCGACTCATCGATGGAGTTGTCCACCACCTCGAAAACAAGATGGTGCAAACCAGTGCCATCCGAGGTGTCACCGATATACATGCCCGGGCGCTTGCGAACGGCTTCAAGTCCTTCAAGGATCTGGATCGCACCTTCGCCGTAGGCCTCTGAAGCCCCCTCCTGGTTGGCATCGATTGCTGGCTGAAAATTGGAGCTCTCCGCCGTGCTCTCGCCGGTATGGACGGCATCCTGGCCGTTGGCTGCGGCGTGCTCGGGTTTTTTTTCTTCGGTCATGGCGGGCTATCTCAACAATTTCTCAAAGTCTTGAAACACCAAACCCGCAGTGGCTGCGGGTTTGGCAATGAAGCGCTGCGACAGGCTGGCAGGGTCTAGATGCGCATCGGCATCACGACATACTTGAAGGTCGCGTTGTCAGGGATGGTGAAAAGAGCAGAACTGTTTCCATCGGACAACTCCAGCTTGACCATCTCCTGGTTCATGTTGCTGAGCGCGTCGATCAGGTAGGTGACGTTGAAACCGATCTCGATGCTGTCTCCGGAATAGTCGATATCGAGTTCGTCCACTGCCTCTTCCTGCTCGGCATTGTTCGATGCCACGCGCAAGGTGCCGGGTTCGATGTTGAGTCGCACACCCTTGAACTTGTCGCTGGTCAGGATGGCTGTGCGCTGCAGCGTGGCCAGCAAGGGCACACGGCCCAGCGTGATGCGGTTCTTGTGGTTCTTGGGAATCACGCGGTTGTAGTCGGGGAACTTGCCTTCCACGAGCTTGGTCACGAACTCCATTCCCTCGAAGGCGAACTTGGCCTGGTTGTTGGCAAACTGCATCTCTATCGCGCCATCTGCATCGCTGAGCAGGCGCTGCATCTCGATCACCGTCTTGCGCGGCAGGATGACTTCCTGGCGCGGCACCTCGACATCGAGCATTGCAGAGGCATAGGCCAGGCGGTGACCATCGGTGGCCACCAGGCTCAGCTGTTTGCCCTCGGCCACGAACAGGATGCCGTTGAGGTAGTAGCGGATGTCATGCACCGCCATCGCAAACGACACCTGGTTCAACAGGTCCTTGAGCGTCTTCTGGGGCACGCTGAAGGAAGGACCGAAACCAGGGGACTCCTGCACCACCGGAAAATCCTCGGCCGGCATGGTCTGCATCGTGAACCTGCTCTTGCCTCCTTTGAGGATGAGCTTGTTCTGGCTCGATTCGAGCACCACGGCCTGATCCGCCGGCATGGTGCGCAAGATGTCGATCAGCTTGCGCGCACCGACGGTGGTCGTGAAGTTGCCGGCATCACCCTCCAGCTCGGCCGTGGTGCGGATCTGGATTTCCAGGTCGCTGGTGGTGACCTGCAACGCGCCGCCAGTCTTGCGGATCAGCACATTGGCAAGGATGGGCAGCGTGTGCCGACGTTCCACGATACCTGCCACCGACTGAAGAATCGACAGTATTCTGGCCTGCGTTGTTTTCATGACGATCATGTCAACCTCTTCTTTAATTTCTCTAATTTAGATTGGTAGTAGTAGGTAAGGGGCACTGTTTGCTGTGGACAGCAGCATTTTCCCCTTTTTTATCAAGCACTTGTCGTGTGTTGAACGGTGTGTGCAGGTACGCATCCGCGGTGTCTGCCGAAAGTGGACAAGTCTGCCAGACAGGCTGCCCCTGTGGACAAGTGCTCATTTGTGCAATTTCTATCCCCAGGCTTTTGCAGAATTGGCGGGAAGGAAGCGTGTGCATGCGGATGCATCAACCTTTCAGCGTCTGTTCCAGCACATGCAACTGCTGGTTGAGTTCTGTCAGTTGCTGGCGTTCACCGCCGATCTTGCGTACCGCATGCAACACGGTGGTGTGGTCGCGACCACCAAACAGCTCGCCGATCTCCGGCAGGCTTTTCTGGGTGAGTTCCTTGGCCAGGTACATGGCGATCTGCCGGGGTCGGGCAATGCTGGCCGGCCGTTTCTTGGAATACATGTCGGCAATCTTGATCTTGTAATAATCGGCAACAGTTTTCTGGATGTTCTCCACGGAAATCTGCCGGTTCTGGATGGACAGCAGGTCGCGCAGCGCTTCACGGGCCAGCTGGATGGAAATTTCTTTCTGGTTGAAGCGCGAGTAGGCCAGAATCTTTCGCAGCGCGCCCTCTAGCTCACGTACGTTGGAGCGCACGTTCTTTGCGACAAAGAAAGCGACCTCTTCCGGCATCTCGCTGTCTTCCGCCCTGGCCTTGTTGATCAGGATGGCCACACGCATTTCCAGTTCGGGTGGTTCGATCGCGACGGTGAGACCCGAATCGAAACGCGATACCAGCCGTTCATGGATATCTGCGAGTCCCTTGGGATAGGTGTCGCTGGTCATCACGATATGTGATTTCTTGGCCAGCAGGGCTTCAAAGGCATTGAAGAACTCTTCCTGCGTCCGTTCCTTGTTGGCAAAGAACTGCACGTCGTCGATGAGAAGCAGGTCGAGCGAATGGTAATGGTCCTTGAATTCGTCGAAAGTCTTGCGCTGATAGGCCTTAACCACATCCGACACGAATTGTTCCGCATGGATGTACAAAACTCTGGCCAGCGGCTTGTTGGTCAGCAAACGGTTGCCAACAGCATGCATCAGATGGGTTTTGCCCAGACCGACACCCCCATAGATGAACAGGGGGTTGTACAGATGCCCTGGCATGTCCGAGACATGCATTGCCGCAGCGCGGGCCATGCGGTTGGCGGAACCCTCCACCAGCGTGTCGAAGGTCAGCGCGGAATTGAGCCGGTTGCGCTGGCCTTGCAGAACCTTTTCCTCGACCAGCTCGGGCGGCTCTTCGATCGGTGGTCTTTCTCGACCATTGACAAACAAAGCCGACTTGGTCGTGGATTCCCTGGGAGCAAGTGCTAACTCAAGCGTGACAGCCTGCCCATAGATCTTTTCCAGCATGGTGGCAATGCGGGTGCTGTACTGGGCCCGGATCCAATCCAGTTTGAACCGGTTGCCAACGAAGATGGTGACTTTCGAGAAGTCGTCGGAGACATTGGCCGACAGGGGCTTGATCCAGGTGTTGAACTGCTGTTCCGGCATTTCCTGGGCCAGTTGTTCGATGCAGGTCTGCCACAGGCTGTCACCCGCTCCAAAGGCCGTACCGTCGACGCGAATGCTTTGTGGTCCCTCGGCCATCATGTCTTTCTGATTCTGTGGATAGTTGTTCTTCGCGCGACGGGAAATTGTACGTTATCAAGAATTTATCCACAATCGCGCCCTGTGCCCCGGCGGCGGCAATGGAAGTTCCTGTGATGCCATTCAATTCCCTTGCAACAACTTGCCGCCATTGAAAAAATGGCGATAATCGCGGGCTTTCCTCAAAGACTTCTAGGACTTCACAATGAAACGTACCTACCAACCTTCCAAGATTCGCAGGGCACGTACCCATGGCTTTCTGGTTCGCATGAAGACCCGTGGTGGTCGCGCTGTCATCAACGCCCGTCGTGCCAAGGGCCGCAAGCGCCTGGCTGTCTGAACCGCAGCGGCCGTCCGCGTGACCACGGGTCCGTGCACGGTCCCTGCCACTGTGTGTATCGCCTCAAGACACGCAGCCAGTTTCAGGCCGTCCTGGCTGGCAACAAGCTGGTGTCTGGCACTCGCTTTGCAGTGCATTACCTGGCGGCGGACACGCCCTCCTTCAGACTTGCCATTGGCTTGCCGGCGCCGACGGAAATACGGTCGTCCAAGCCATGCACGGAATTGTGGCTTGGCGCAATGATTCCAAAGCGATGGGCCAAGCGGGCGGTGACACGAAACGCAATCAAAAGACAGATCTACAGCGTGGCACGTGATTTCGAATCCCGGTTGCCCAGCGGTGCATGGGTTGTGCGCTTGCGTTCCGGTTTCGACAGATCGCAATTTCGCAGTGCCAGTTCCACAGTCCTGAAGGACGTGGTGCGTTCCGAGCTTGTTGTCCTCCTGACACGTGTCGCACAAGCGTCGTCGTCCAAGTCCCTGCAAGGTTTGGCGAAATGATCAAGGCTGCGCTGATCGGCGTTGTAAAGCTGTATCGTCTTCTACTCAGTCCTTGGCTGGGCGCATCGTGCCGGTTCGAGCCGAGTTGTTCGGTGTACGCCATTGAAGCACTGGAACGCCACGGCGCAGGAGCCGGCTCTTACCTGACATTGGCGCGCCTGGTGCGTTGCCAGCCCTGGTGCGATGGCGGTCACGACCCGGTGCCTGCCCCCCGGCCCGGACTGTTCTCGAAACTATTGGCAAATCCATCTCAAAAGAAACCCTCATGAACGATATTCGTCGCACCATTCTGTGGGTGATTTTTGGCTTCTCCATGGTCCTGCTCTGGGATCAGTGGCAGATTCACAATGGGCGCCAGGCCACGTTCTTCCCCACACCGGTCGCTGCTCCTGCGCCCAGTGCGCCACAACCTGCCGCCCAGGGCGCTGGCGCCATCCCTGCACCGGTTCCTGCCGCAGCGACGACGGGTGCGGTTCCCGCAGCGGCAGGCGTTGCAGCGGTTCCCGTCGTGCCTGCACAGGGCACAGCTGCTTCGCGCAACCTGATCGTCGTGACGACCGATGTGCTCAAGCTGAGTTTCGACAGTGAAGGTGGGTCACTGGTTCGCACCGAGTTCCTGAAGCACCGCGACATGCTGGACCAGACGCGCAACTTCGTGTTGCTCGATGAGAGCAAGGAGCGTGTGTATGTGGCCCAGACCGGGCTGATCGGTGGTTCGGCCGGCACGGTATTCCCGACCCACAAGACACCCATGACGGTGTCTGGCGCCCGTGATCTCAAAGAGGGCGAAAACGAATTGGTGGTGAGCTTCGAATCCCCCGACGTCGGCGGAGCCAAGCTGGTCAAGACCTACACCATCCGCAGGGGTGCGTACGACATGTCCGTGCGCCATGCCGTCACCAACACCAGTGCCAACCCGCTGGCACCACAACTCTATCTCCAGCTGGTGCGCGACGGCAACAAGCCGGCTGGCGAGTCGGCGTTCTACATGACATTCACTGGACCAGCGGTATACACCGAAGCCAAGAAATACCAGAAGGTGGACTTTGCCGACATCAAGAAGAAGAGCACGGATTTCGAGAGGCAATCCAACAACGGTTACGTGGCGGTCGTGCAACATTACTTTGCCAGCGCATGGATCCTGCCCGACGGCATGCAACGCAATATCTCGATGGATGCCGTCGATATTGGTGCCACCGTACCGGACTGCTGCTACCGCGCCACGATGATCGCGCCCATGGAGGCCATCCCGCCCGGTGCAACCAAGACCGTCGACGCGAAGCTTTTCACCGGCCCGCAGGAAGAAAAAGTCCTCGAGGCATTGGCCCCCGGTCTTGAACTGGTCAAGGATTACGGCTGGCTGACCATTCTTGCCAAGCCCCTGTACTGGTTGCTGGACAAGCTGCACGGCGTCATCCAGAACTGGGGCTGGGCGATCGTGGGCCTGGTGCTCCTGCTCAAGATCGCGTTCTACTGGCTCAACGCCAAGGCCTATTCGAGCATGGCCAAGATGAAGGCGATCAACCCCAAGGTCATGGAGATGCGCGAGCGCCTCAAGGACAATCCCCAGCAGATGCAGCAGGAGATGATGCGCATCTACCGCGAGGAAAAGGTCAACCCGATGGGGGGATGTTTCCCGATCATGGTCCAGATCCCCGTCTTCATTGCGCTGTACTGGGTGTTGCTGTCCAGTGTCGAAATGCGCAACGCACCCTGGGTGCTCTGGATCCATGACCTGTCCTCGCCCGATCCGTACTTCATCCTGCCGATCGTGATGACCCTCACCACCCTGCTGCAGACCGCCCTGAATCCGACACCGCCGGACCCGATGCAGGCCAAGCTGATGTGGTTCATGCCGCTGATCTTCTCGGTGATGTTCTTCTTCTTTCCGGCAGGTCTGGTGCTGTACTGGATCACGAACAACATCCTGTCTATCGCGCAGCAGTGGCTGATCAACACCCGCATGGGTGTGCCACCCCAGTTCAACCTGCCCAAGTTCCGATAACGGCCAGGGCCGCGGCAACAGGGTCATGCCGAAGTCGCCACCCACCGCAGACCCGATTGCCGCCATCGTGACGGCTTCAGGGCGCGGTGCAGTGGGCATCGTGCGTGTGTCTGGGGCGAACCTGGCGCCACTGGTTCTTGCCCTGTGTGGCCGCATGTTGCAGCCCCGCCATGCCACCTACCTGCCGTTTCTGGATGCCGACGGAGCGACCATCGACCATGGCCTGGCCATCCACTTTCCGGCACCCCATTCCTACACCGGCGAGGACGTGCTGGAACTCCAGGGCCATGGCGGCATGGTGGTTCTGCAGTTGTTGTTGCAACGCTGCCTGCAGGCGGGAGCGGCGCAGCGCCTGCGGCTGGCGCAGCCCGGGGAATTCACCCAGCGGGCATTCCTCAACGACAAGATGGATCTGGCCCAGGCAGAGGCCATTGCCGACCTGATCGACGCCAGCACCGAGGCAGCGGTGCGCAGTGCCAACCGGTCGCTCTCGGGTGCCTTTTCCGCGGAGATCCATGTCCTGCTGCATGCCCTGATCGAGTTGCGGATGCTGGTCGAGGCCACG